>JAHDEO010000294.1 GCA_020628725.1 Saprospiraceae bacterium | reverse complement strand
AAAAAGCAACCGTCATTCCAAACCCCGATTTGGAATCTGTTGGACGCAAGAGAGCGATATTAAGCTAATGCTTCTGTAAGGTCTTGGCACGATGCCGAACACATAGAGAAAATTCATGAATTTTCTCTATGTGTTCAAAATGACGGTTACTTTTTTAGTATTTTTTATTTTTTTATGGAAAAAACGCTTGCTCCAACTTCCGGTAAAAAAGCACAACAGTACCCCATTACCAACACTTTCAAACAACCCCATTTTCATCCTCAACACCACCGAAATATGCTACACAATACTTCCAGTTAACCTTACTTCACTTGCCACACTACTTTCTCGCTAATTAAGACCTGAACATCGAATATTGATTAATACTGTACCGACGACTTTAGCCGTCGCAAGACAACAAAACACAAAAACATCCAATAAAGCACATCACAAAACTTATGCATATTTAACCGATTTTTGGTTAAACCATTATCACAAATAAAACAAGCAAGACATTATAAAAACATGACATTTGACATTTCTAATCCTTAAAAATAAGTCACATCAAATGCCCATAACCATTGTTTATTTTTCAAAAAACATTATAACATGTCATAATGTATAACAGTTCAAATTGCAGAAGAAAAAAGTTTTCATAAAATTTGAAAAGATAAATAAGTCTTGAATTAAGTTATCCATCATAACCCACAATTCACTTACGGTAAATTAATTATTGAGCTTGAACTTGATACTTGTACTTGCACTTACTTATATAACACAATGGGATTGACATGAAAAAAATCTACTTATTTCTTAACTTACTATGCTTATTCCTAAGCGCACAACTACTCGCCCAACACAACATTTCTGAATTACCGACCAGTATTAATGAGAATGGAGCCGCACCCGATAGCAGTGCCATCCTTGACCTGCAAGCCGAAGGCAAAGGTTTATTGATACCAAGAATGGATATGGCAGCGCGTGACTCCATGAGTGTACCCGCATTAGGACTATTAATTTTTCAAACGGATAGTATATCAGGCTTCTACTACTTCGATGGGACAGGCTGGGCATCAGTAGGAACTGACGCAGGAGCAGGTGGCAGCCCCGATGATGAATTAAACATCTCCGCCGCATTAAACGGAACCAATCTCGAACTCACAGATGCAGGCGGCACTTTAGTCGTTGACCTATCCGCCTTGCAAGACGGCGTAGATGATGCCGATACCGACCCTTCCAACGAAATACAAGATTTACAATTAATAGACAACGCGCTAACGATTACGAATAATGGCAATGCAAGCCACATTGACCTATCTCCTTACTTGGATGATACCAACACACAACTAAGCGAGGCAGAAGTAGATGCCTTCGTCGAAAATAACGGCTACATCACCTCACCCGACGATGCCGATGCTGACCCCACCAACGAAATCGAACTCCCCGCAGGTGGCTCAAACGGACAAATCCTCACCACCGATGGCAGCGGCACTTATTCATGGACAGATGATACTGACAGCCAAACATTGAGTTTTAACGGAACATCTCTCTCCATAGACGGCGGAAATACCGTCGATATAAGCAGCCTTGCAGAAGAGGATTGGGTAATTAGTAGTGGTACAAATATTACCAATGCAAACGATGGAAACGTCGGTATCGGCAATATGGCTCCCACACAAAACAGATGGCAACTCACCGTCAAAGACACCACCAATTGTATGTTGGGTTCGGACTCGATTGATGTGAGTGAATTATTTGCGGTTTTTACACGAAACCTGAATGAAAACAATGTCGGCATCGGAATCGGTTTTCAAAGTACCTCAACGGTGACGGGAATGGGAGCTGCCATTGTGCATGAGCGCACCAACTCTAATTCAAGAGGAAAACTGCATTTTGCTACCAAAGCAAGCGGCTCCGCAGCCGACGAAGACTTGCCCATCCGAATGACAATCGATGAAACCGGAGATTTGGGTATAGGTGTCACGTCTCCATCGGAAAAATTACATGTAAACGGTGGTAATGTTTTGGCGTCCAGAGATGTCACTACACAATCACTTACCCGACACTTAACACTGGGAGGTGCCAGAAACGGGAGTGGTAGTCCTTTTGCACGTATAGATTTTCAAAATTATGATAACAATGGTGGACTTACAGACTATGTTGGAGCAAGTATAAGAACAAATAATTCAGGGGATGAGACAGACAAAGGCAATTTGCGTTTTCTGACTTATAACGGTTCATTATCAGAACGTATGGTAATTACAGAAGCGGGCTTGGTAGGTATTGGAGAAACATCACCGCAAGCCAGCCTTGATGTCGTTGACCAAGCAGTGATAGGCAATGTAAGTATCGGTTCTGAAAGTACGGACCAAGGCACTTCAAATCTTGCCGGAGATGGTTTTGCAGTAACTCCTTGGCTCTACACCAATGCCGTAGAAGCACAAGACGAAAGAGGTTCGGCTTCCACCCTAATCACGGTCGGTAATGACGGAACTTATGGCGCAGCCGACCAAATTCATTTTGTCACCAGCGGAAACAGCCAAATGAGCATAGCCAGCGATGGTAAAGTCGGTATTGACAAAACTCCCGATACTGACCTCCATATACGTCAATCTCAGCAATCTATCACCAGTGGTACAGGTGGCATTAAACTCGAAACCTCAAGCGATGCCACAGACTACTGGCGTATGTATCATAGCGGTATTTACCTCAGTTTCAATCTACAAGGTAGCCGCGTGGCATACATCAACACCAATGGCTCATGGACGGTAGATTCTGACCGAAGTTTGAAGAAAAACATCCATTCTATGCCTTCCGTATTGGATAGAGTCCTGCAATTGCGCCCCGTAAAATATCACTATAATGAACAAAGCAATACAGACAAGCAATCCATTGGCTTTATAGCGCAAGAAACTCTACCGCTTTTCCCGGAAATGGTCGTTGAGGGAGAAAACGGAAAGCTCGGCATGACCTATTCCACAGCAGGAATCATTGCCCTCAAAGCCATTCAGGAACAACAAGCACAGATAGAAGCATTACAAGCTCGCAATCGTGAACTGGAAGCCCAAGTCGCCAAAATCAACCAACTCGAAGCGGCTATTGAAGCTCTTACCTCACAAGCAAATAACGACAAAAAGACAGAAGAATAATTGCGATAGATGCATCGGGTGTCTTGGGACATCCGATGCATCTATTATTTAATAATGTACTTAAATATCACAAACACATGAAACAGCAACAAGCATCCATCACCAAAGTCATTGAAGCTATCCTTTGCCTGACCTGTTTTCCACTGATTTATTTCATTGGAAAGATAGTATGCTCACTTTTTCAGTAAAAAACGCCCATCCACACATTATATTTCTTATCCTGTTTTTGTTAGAATATAATTTCATTCAAAAAATATATTCAAACAAATGTTTCATTTCTTAAAAGTATAAAAATTATGAAATTTGCAAAATAATTAGTTTTTGATATTTGATTCGTAATAAAAAAGGCTTTTTATTTGTTTTTGTTAATGAAATGGTTATTTTTATTGAAAATTTCATGAAATGTAAAGTGATTTTGTAAATCGTTCGCCGCAAATGATTGGCTTAACAATTTATAAAATCGTTTTACGTCATTTAAGCATTAACTATGGCAGATCCAAAGGGTTTTTTAAAATACGACAGAGAACTTCCAAAATCGCGCGATGCAAAACAACGCATCAAGGATTACAAAGAAGTCTACGAAGACCTCAATCCGGCACAAACGCAACAACAAGCGGCACGATGCATGGATTGTGGTACGCCCTTTTGTCATAATGGTTGTCCTTTGGGGAATATCATTCCGGAGTTCAATGATGCGGTGTATCGGGAAGATTGGGCGGAGGCGTATCAGATATTGAGCGAGACGAATAATTTCCCCGAATTTACGGGGCGGATTTGTCCTGCGCCTTGCGAGGCATCTTGTGTATTGGGCATCAATCGTCCGCCGGTGGCGATTGAGTTAATTGAAAAAACGATTGCGGAAGTGGCTTATGAAAAGGGTTTAGTACAGCCACAACCGCCCGTCACGCGCACAGGCAAAAAGGTTGCTGTCGTAGGTTCGGGACCTGCGGGACTGGCGGCTGCCGTACAACTCAATAAGGCAGGACATACCGTGACGGTCTTTGAGCGCAATACACGCATTGGCGGTTTACTGCGCTACGGCATACCGGATTTTAAATTGGAAAAATGGGTGCTGGACAGACGCTTACAAGTGATGAAAGCCGAAGGCATCCGCTTCAAAACCAATGCGAATGTCGGTGTAAATATAGATGTAAACGACCTGCGTCGCGATTACGACGCGATAGTCTTGTGTGGTGGTTCCACGATTCCGCGCGACCTGCCCATTGAAGGGCGCAAACTCAATGGCATCCACTTTGCGATGGACTTTTTGGAGCAAAACAATAAGCGCGTAGCAGGCGACGAAATTCCTGAAAATGAAATACTTATGGCGACGGACAAAAACGTAGTCGTCATCGGCGGCGGCGATACAGGCTCGGATTGTGTCGGCACATCCAACCGTCATCGTGCGAAAAGCATCACCCAAATCGAACTCCTCGCACAGCCGCCCGACACCCGCGATGAGAGTACGCCTTGGCCCCTCTGGCCCATGCAATTGCGGACTTCCTCCTCTCACGAAGAAGGTTGTGACCGACACTGGGCGCAACTCACCAAAGCCTTTATCGGCGATGCGAAGGGCAATCTCAAAGCCATTCAACTCGTAGACATCGAATGGAAAAAAGACGAGCGCACCGGACGCTTTTCTTTCAAAGAAATCGAAGGCACGGAGCGCGAAATTCCCTGCGAACTCGCCCTACTCGCTATCGGTTATGTACATCCGCAACACGAAGGCATGATAGAGCAACTCAACATCGCCCTCACCAAGCGAGGCAATGTACAAGACACGGAACATCAGACAAATATCGACAACATTTTCGTAGCGGGAGATATGCGACGTGGACAGTCACTCGTCGTATGGGCAATTTCGGAAGGGCGTGAAGCTGCGCGAAGAGTGGATGAGTATTTGATGGGAGTTTCTATGTTGGAGGGGAAGGCGGTTTCTTTTTTGGAGGTGGCTTGACGTAGCGCGGGCTTCCAGCCTGTGTATGTGAATTACTAACACCACTAAGACTTCACCGCCCCCACAATCCGCACATCCGTAGGCACAGCCACGCCGCCTCGCTGTTCCAAACTAACTGCATAAGCATCAGGATTCGAGACATAATCTACCGCAATCGGGTCAGGCGAAATATCGAATACGCCAAGACTCTGTGGTGTACCGTCCTTAATAGCCCACAGTTGGTATTGCTTACCTTCAGGTGGCGGAGGCAATTCATTGACGGCGAAGTAGGTAACTTTGAAAGCCGTATTGGTATGTATTGTAGTAGAGGCACCGGGCAGTTTTTCATTACCTGTCATAGCGACGGCGCGGGTATTTTTATCATTCACAAACTTAATGGCAGCACGATAAAAAGTAAGCGTATCTATCAAGTCGCCGTTTTTCGTACGGCAATCGGTGAGGTCTTGCCCCATTTTAAGTCGTGCTTCTTGCGCGTCTTTATTGCCCTGATGCCCGAAGTAACCCCACACAGCCGTCAACAATAATAAAGGCAGTAAAATGTACGGCAACCAAGAGAGTAAGGTGCCAAATCCACCTCCTGATTTATCGGACTTATCATCGCTTTGCGAACTTGGCGGCGGTGCAGTACCGTCATCTATTTTTTTTAGAATTTCCGCTTTCAGTTCTTCGGGTGGAATAATAGCATTCAACATAGCATAGCGTTCCAGTGCCGCCTCAATTTTCTTGAGTTCAGCATGGATTTCGGGATATTGGGCAGCATTCGCCAAGACCTCTCTTTCCTCTCCCGAAGAAAGTGTGCCCAGTACGTACTGTTCCAAAATTCCTGATGCTATGTACTCTTGAATGTTCACTTATTTTCTAAAAACTTTATAAATTCGTATTTATTGTCATCATTAAAAAGATGATTATTAATTCGTTACCAAGTATTTTTCGCAATTCCAATATCGCCTTACGCACCCTCGATTTGAGCGTACCAATGGGTATATCCAATTTCTTTGCCGCTTCCGAGTGGCTGTAGCCTTGGAAGTACAACAAGTCTATAATTTCTCTATATTTTTCATCCAGACCGTCAATGGTTTTGCGAAGTCCGGAGTCTGTAATGCGTGGATTGTGGGATAGGGAACTGTCATTACCTACGTTGTCGGCAAGACTATCGGTTTTAGCGTCTTGTTTGTATTGGCTCGAACGCAGGGCATCTTTGGCGGCATTTCGGGCGATTTGTGCCAACCACGTAAATAACTTTCCTTTGTCGGCATCATACTTATCGGCATTATTCCAAATCTTCACGAAAACATCCTGCAATACCTCTTGTGCAAGTGCTTCATTCGGAATAATCCGCAAAATCATACCATAAAGTGCAGGTGAATAATGCTCATACAACAACTCAATAGCCTCCTTGTCCCTTTGCTTGAGCAAAGCGACAATATTAGACTCCATGTTTGTATGCTTATTATTCACAAATTTAATATTATGACAATTAAAACCGTGTTTTACGTGCGACAAAAATAGACTTTTTTATAAAAAAAAGAATCCAATATGAACTTTATTTTCGTAAGTAATAAAATGTGGTATTTTTTTGACCTTAAATCGGATGCATTTAGTGATGTGATTGATAGCTGTAAAGATAATACAAGCGCACCTATTTCTGCACAAAAAAAATCCAATATGAAGTTTATTTTCGTAAGTAAAAATGTAGAATCAGGTACATCAGGAACATCTTGGTGTTGGACTGAATTTTAATCACCGTTCTTGGCTAAAAACAGATGAAACCTAAGTAGAATGGGCTGAACTATGAAAACCAAACAGTTCGTCTTACAAGGAGCATGTTTGATTTTTTTAATTTAAAAATTGTGTAATATCTTTTGAAGCGAAAAAATAAACATGCTCCAATTACTACTTATCATACTTGACGTGTTAGTTCCGTTATTTTCTCTTCGAGCCAAGAGCGTTCTGTCAAAGGGGCGAGTTCAGCGAGTTCATCTTGGAGTGTTTGGAGGTCTGTCTTTGTAATCGGCTCATCATGTAAAATCTTCTTTTTTCGATTGAGGATGCGTCTGAAAAAATTCGTAAAATTATTATACAACAGGCGGGTGGTTTCTGCCATATTTTTGTTGTTGCCTTCGAGTAGATATTGACGCAGGGCTTCCATTTCGTAATTAATCAAATGGGTTTCGGAATTTTCAAAGGTCATATCATTTTGGTCGTAATAAATTTTCATATACAGTATTTTAAACTGTATAAAATAAGCAAAATCTTCGGCAGTGTGTATAGCTCCAAGGTACGATTGTGCTTCATCAAATTTTTTATCATGAAAATTCACTAAGGCATAATAGTAATTGACAAAAACATCTTTCATATCAGGATTTAATAAATATTTATGTGTTTGGAAAAATGTATCAAGCCAATCCATTTTGTGCAATTCAAGTGCGGTCTTTACGATATGTACAAATTGATGCTCCGAAAAGTAAATGCCTGATGACCAACACTTTAACTCAATTCCTTTGTCAAATAAATCAAAACGTTCTTGTATAAATTCGCGCTTGCCCTCGCGTACTTTTCCTATTGTGTAGTTGGAAATGAAATTGAATAAATACCGAATATCCGTCAGTTCAAAGCACTCTAAGTGCGTAAACAGGTAATTTTTCAGGTCATAATAGTTTTTGGTATCGCCTGTCTCGAGCAATCTCAATAGAGAATAATACACCCGGATAGGCGGTATTTCAGCATCGGCATCGGAGGTTTCAAGATATGATTCTATGTATGACAGAAAAGGGTATTTATATTTGATCTTCAAAATATTCTCCCGATTGATAGCTACGCAATAATACAACAGGCTTTTACTGAGGAACGCCTGACGGAGATTTTTCATGACCAATTGTAAGCCTGAATCTAAGCCTCGATTTTCATAAATAGTTTGTAGGAAATAATCCATTTCCGCCAAATCAAAGGCATGTTCATAATGCGTGATATCCCGAATAGAGGATGCCATAAGGTCTGTTTTGGCTTTGTGAAGAAGGGCTGGGATGAAGGTGTATATTTTTTTGTCAAACATTGCATCCATAGTCCTTCGCATAACTTTTACATTGTCTGTTTGTATAAATTGCCACATTAAAAAATCCTGAATCTGTATGTTAAGTAGGTGCATGGTCTGTTGGAGTTGTTTTTTATGATATGGAGAAATTTCATTTTGACGAGAGGCACTTTGCAATACACCGATTGCTTTGAGAAGCACATACGGATTGACTGCACAGCTATCTTTTAAATATTTTGACTTGAGGCATTCGTAGAGTTGAATTACCTTTTCAGATTTGTTATGTACCGGAGATTGTAGCCATAAACTCAATTGCTTGAGTTCTTTTTTATCCAACTGACGGAGTAATATCAGAGTTTTTGAGTCGTTTAATTCAATATTTTGAGCCATTCTGTCAGATTGTATTTTTTTTAATAAAAATGGATAAATTATTTATTATTAGTGCTTTAAAGTGCAAAAAATATTACAATAATACATTTTTTTATCGAAAAAAAAAGAATAACATCAAAAAATCTACCTTTCGCCAAGCCCAAAGATGCCCTACCTTTGTAACATCAATACAACAACAACATTTTCAAAACCTTTTTTAATAAAATTATTATGAAAACGACAATCAAATTTTTCGCAATCCTGTTTACTCTTTTTATTGCAAATACCCTGCAAGCACAAAGTACATTTAATGAATGTGTAGAAGTAGATATGCAAGTAATATATCATGGCAATGACGATGACGAAATCGCTTGCTACGATGTGTATGTTTACACTTCAAGTATAGTTAATACTATTAGTATAGATGGAGCCAATAGTGGCTGTGAAGACACAGACATGTGTGTGCGTACTCTCTGCTTCCCACGAACGGATGAGGCTTATGAGGTCTTTATTGGCAGTGAGATAGAGGCTGATAATCAAAGTTGTCGTGCTTCGCGAGTCGGAGCTGTAGTAACAATCGCCCCTTAATCAAGACGCATAGTAATAATCAGTTTTATATTGTTTGACGAAAGGCAGGTAGGTGCGATATTGAACTTAGCGTACTGGGACCGCAACGGATAGCGTACTTTCCTGTCTCATTTCTTACCCGAAATTCCTTCACAACTCCCTGAAGGTTACCTCAATAACATTCCACAAATTATTCAAGAAATTCTCAATGACCACAAAAAAATCTTGTCCTTACAAGAAGGTACATGTAAATTTTTTATGTCCAATTGAATCTAATTTTAAAGTATAATT
>JAHDEO010000293.1 GCA_020628725.1 Saprospiraceae bacterium | reverse complement strand
AATGACCATTTTAGCAACGCAGAGTGAGTGAAAAAGAACAAGTAGTTTTGACCAGCTATTTGTTGCGAGTTGCCTTACGTTGTACTTTCCGCAATCCATTTCTCATAAGCAGCATTGGCTTCGACTTCCCATTTAACAATACAAGGTACTTCGTATGGATGAATACGCTCAACCTCTTCACAAACCTTTTCCCACAAGTCATTTCGTGTTTTTACGATACTGACAAATTCATCTTCTCGCGCCACTGCTCCCTGCCACCAATAGGCACTTTTTATGGGAAAAATATTGGCACAAGCCACCAATTTCTGTTCGATTAGGTGATTGGTCACTTCAGTAGCTACCTTTTCTGAGGGGTGCGTTATGTAGATAACAAGAAACATAATTTTAAAATTAACATAAAAATCCAATAATCATTTTGCAAAAAATGACACGCATTTTACAGTCTTTTAATACGTAGTTAGCATAAAAATGGTGTCTTTTATCAATATTACAGCAATAACCACAAAAAAAATCAAATCTATGAACCATCTTCGTTCCTAAATTATAAAAAATTGTAATTTAGGAGATTATCAAGAGCTATGGACTATGGACTAACAACTATGGACTGATAGCCTATTTAAACACTACTCACTCAACACAATTACAAAATGAAAAGACTACTACTCACTGTCAGAAAACCAAAAACCAAGAGAGCAGCGTTAATTATCGCCTTTATGTGCTGTTTTGCTCACTTTGCAATCGCGCAAACTACCACATGTTTTAGTATATCAGGCGAAGCAGAAGAAGTCGCTGCTACAGGAAATGTCAACCTTAGCAGTAGCGATTTGGAACTTGGAGCAGATACGGAATTTGGTACGCCCGGACTTCAGATAACAGGACTTCGCTACTCCGGTTTTAGCCTACCTATGAACGCGACCATTACCAATGCCGATATACAATTTGTTGCTGATGAAACGTCCAGTGCAGCGTGTGATTTGACCATAGCAGGCGAATCAACTGGAAATGCCTTCCCTTACAGCACGACCAATTCTAATATAAGCAATCGAAATCAGACCACTGCCTCTATCAATTGGCAACCTCAACCCTGGGCTGCAGGCGCATCAGGCAATGCTCAAAAAACACCTGATATAACTAATATCATCAACGAAATTATCGCTCATCCTGACTTTAGTAATGGCAATGCGATTTCATTTATTATCTCAGGTACAGGTACGCGAACTGCCGAAAATTCACCTATTGATTTATGCGTGACGTATTTTGTGTGTGGTGACGAAGGCACGGCTTGTGATGATGGAATGATTTGTACTTTGAATGATGTATGGGATGATGATTGCAATTGTATCGGTACGCCCGATACCGATAGTGACAACGATGGTGTTTGTGATGCTGAAGATAATTGTCCCGGTTGGGATAATGCACTCATAGGAACACCCTGCGATGATGGCGACCCTGAAACACTGAATGATGCATGGCAAACCGACTGCACCTGTCAAGGAGGAGGAGAAGTTATCATTAATGAATTTTCAGCAGCCAATCTCGACACCAATACCGATAATTATGGTGAATATGAAGATTGGATAGAACTCTATAATAATAATTCCGTTCCCTTCGATTTATCAGGTTATCATTTGAGTGATAATACGAACGACCCGACCAAATGGGCATTTCCCGCCGGAACAACTATTGGTGCTAATGAACACTTGTTAATTTGGTGTTCAAATCGTGATGAAGTTATTGGAAATAATATTCATGCAGGATTTAAAATCACCCAAACCAGAGACGGAGAAGAAGTTGTTTTTGCTGACCCAATGGGCAATATTCTCGACAGTAATAATATGGATATTCCCAACCAACGCGGTCATTCATGGGGGCGTACAGTAGATGGCGGCAATGAGTGGGGTATCCTACTCAATCCCACGCCAAATAACACCAATACCAATGTAAAACTCCCTTATGCCTCCAAGCCCGTACTCACGCCCGAAGCAGGATTTTATACCGGAAGCGTCGAAGTTACCATAGAGTCTCCCGACGATAATGTAACGATTTATTACACCACAAACGGTTATCCTCCAAGCGCAAGCTCCACGATGTATACGGGACCATTTACACTGAATTCTACAACTGTACTAAAAGCTATCGCTATTAGTGATAATGACGATATTCCGCCAAGTTTCGTAGATTTTCATACTTATTTTGTCAATGAAGAACATACCGTAAAAGTGATTTCGATTGCAGGTGATGAAATTGACGATTTGTTGAATGGTGCAGGTTTTGGTGGTTATCCCGGTAGTGGGGTTGAAAACTTCCCCGGCTCCTTAGAATTATTTGACGATGATGGAGACCGCGTAGCCGATGCCACAGGCGACATGAACAAACACGGCAACGACTCATGGGCGTATGCTCAACGCGGCATCGACTTCATTGCCCGCGACCAATTTGGCGATGATTATGCGGTGAAAAATGAAATTTTCGACATGTTCAACACCACCAATCGCGACAAATTCCAACGCTTAATTCTCAAGGCTGCTGCCAATGATAATTATTCTTTTGAAGATGGTGGTGCGCACATCCGCGATGCCTACGTACACACACTTTGCCAATTGGCAGATATGGATTTGGATGAACGTTCTTATGAACCATGTATCTTATATGTCAATGGTGAGTATTGGGGTGTCTACGAAATTCGAGAGAAAGTAGACGATAATGATTTTACCAAATATTATTACGACCAAGGGCGCAGCGACATACAATTCATAAAAACATGGGGCGGTACTTGGGCTGAATACGGTGGCAATTCTGCACTCAATGATTGGAATCAATTACACAGCTTCATTCTCAATAATGATATGACCGACCCCTCAAATTATGCTTTAGTAGAAAAACAATTAAACATGCAAAGTCTGGTCGATTATATTATCATCAATACGCATGTGGTGTGTACAGATTGGCTCAATTGGAATACCGCATGGTGGCGCGGACTCGATATGGAAGCCAATCCCGATGCCTTCAAATGGCGATATGCGATGTGGGATTTGGATGCCACATTCGGACATTATATCAACTATACCGGCGTTCCCGATGAATCTCCCACAGCCGACCCTTGCGACAATGAATCTCCCACCATCGACGACCCCGAAGGACATACCGAAATGCTTTCTGCATTGCTCGAAAATGAAACATTTTACGCGCTATATATCAATCGTTATGCAGATTTGAATAATACTTATTTTACCTGTGATTACATGATTGATTTGCTCGACCAAATGATAGACCGCATTGCCCCGGAAATGCCCCGACAGATTTCGCGTTGGGGTGGCAGCATGAATGGTTGGATGAATAATGTGCAGGAATTAAAAGATTTTATCAATACAAGATGCACCATTATCAATGATGGTATTGAAGATTGTTATGAAGTGGAAGGACCGTATAATCTGACCGTTATCGTAGAGCCTCCGGGGGCGGGTGATGTTCGCGTAAACACACTCATTCCTCCCGCTTATCCTTATCAAGCTGATTATTTTGCAGGCATACCTTTAACACTCGAAGCTGTTCCTGAAGGATTCAATACATTTATTAATTGGGAACCACTCAATTCTGCATTAGCACCAAATAATACAGATATTAATGTGAGCTTCGAAATGACCGAACTCGGCGATACGATTATAGCATATTTTGAAGTATTTGAATGTCCACCCATCAGTATCACTCCGGCGAATATAATGCCCGCCACTTGTGCGGAAGGTGGTAGTGCAAGTGTCATCGTCATGGGTGGCGCAGGCGGACCATACGAGTACCAATGGGATGAAAATGCAGATGAACAAAACTCCTTAACTGCCGAAGACCTACCCGCAGGAGATTACACAATTACCGTTACAGATATAGCGGGTTGTGAGGAAATGCTAATAGTGACAGTTCCAGCTACGGGCGGTGCATTGGCAGTTGAAATAGTGACTTCGGACGCACTTTGTGGTAGCCCGAACGGAGCAGCAGAAATCACGCCCACAAGCGGTACCGCACCTTTCACTTACGAATGGAGCAATGCTACAATTCCGGCTGTTTCCAACCCAAGTCTCCCACCCGGCGATTATTCCGTAACAATAACAGATGCAATGGATTGTGAAACAATTCAAAATATCACGATAGGCAGTTCGGGTAGTTTGGAGGTAAACGTCGAAGAAAACGACCTTACATGTTTTGGCACCAATGATGGTATGGCGAGCGTCACTACGCCCGGTGATTTTACTTATGAATGGAGTAATAATTCGACAGATGCATCCATTTCAAATCTTACCGCAGGTACGTACACGGTCACTATCACGCAGAGCGGTTGCTCAACTGTCGAAACAGTCGTCATTGAAGAGCCTAACGCGATGGATTTGGAATTAAACATCAATGAAAGTGCTTGTAGCAGCAGTGGTTCATCTGCTACGGCTGTGGGTTCCGGGGGAACTGTACCTTATACATACATTTGGACGACAGGTGACAATACGCCTACTGTCGGCGGGCTGGACAATGGCACTTACTCGGTTACAATTGTTGACGTAAATGGCTGTACTGCTTTTGAAACTTTCACGATTAATGCAGAAAGTAATGCGCCAAGTTTGATTACATCTCAAAGCAATGTCAGTTGCAATGGCGATACGGACGGTTCGATAGATTTAAGTATCAATAATGGTACACCGCCTTTCAATTACAGTTGGAATAATGGCGAAACTACCGAAGACCTCAACAATCTCCCTCCCGGCAATTACACGGTAGTAGTTACAGATGGAAATGATTGTATAGCAGTGACAACCGTAAGCATCAGCGAGCCGAATGTGATGACTTTAATACCGGAAAGTATGCCTTCTTCCGGTAATAACGGTTGGGCAGCCGTCAATGTGAATGGTGGTACACCCCCTTACGCCTATCAATGGAGTGACGGACAAAATACTCAAATTGCTACAGGACTCGCTCCCGGCAATTACACCGTTATGGTAACGGACGCGAATGGTTGTACAACTTCGGGTAGCGTATCAGTAGACCAATTTACCAATGTCATCAATCTCGAACATCTCGCCAATTTCGATATTTACCCCAATCCATCTGACGGTGAATTTGTGATTGATGTGAAATTTGACATTACACAAGAAGCTGATATTTCGATTTTCAGCACCTTAGGACAGCGCATTTATCAAAGCACTGACAAGCAAAGTCACTTTGTAGCACCTGTCAATATTCGACATGCGGCTGCGGGTACGTATTTTGTGCGTGTGCAAACGAAAAAAGGACAAGCGGTGAAGAAGATTGTATTGAAGTAGGTAGATAGTTTCTTAACTCAAACATATGAAGTCGCAGGGTATTTTGAAGATACTTTGCGGCTTTTTTATTTCCCTCAAATAATGTTCAGTTTTCATTGCATATCTAAATACCTGAATAAGAGCATGTTTAAATTTTCTCCTTCCTGAAAACCAATATCTTGTGAACTTGGCTTCGTATCAAATCAGTTGCTTATCTCGATAAACGCCTTCTTTGACACCTTGCCAAAACCACAATCTATTGATTTACAGTTCGTATAAAATTTAAACATGTTCTAAGAAATACTAAATTTAGCTTGGCAAATCGGCAACATTAATGCTTTCATATACGTAAGAGTAAATCAGGGTTTTGCATTTTATACACCCTCGCACATCTCAAAATACACAAAAAAGCCAGATACCTAAACACAGGAAAATACATCTACACAGAACTACGAACTCATCCGCTATTATACGTCGTTTTCTTCCAAGGAACTTTCAAAAACTGGTTATAGAGTTAACCAATTTACACCACTTTGATGAATTAGATTAACAAGAATACCATGCTAAGTAGAGTTAAAGCACTGCGGAATCTCAGAATACTGGATACCCCCGAAGAAGAAATATTTAATGATATTGTCAAGACAGCTTCTTCTATATGCGAAGCCCCTATTTCTCTGATAACATTACTTGACTCAGAAAAGCAGTGGTTTAAGGCTAAAGTGGGCGTTGACATCACTGAAACGCCGGTCGAAGTGGCTTTTTGCAGATTTACCATTATGGAAGATGATGGGCAGATGCTTATCGAAGACTTAACCAGCGATCCAAGATTTAAAGAAAACCCTTTCGTGGTCAATGAGCCAAACCTAAAGGCTTATTTAGGCATTAGTCTGGAAACAAACGCAGGTGACAGGATAGGTACAGTTTGTGTTTTTGATGATAAAAAAAGAACTTTTACACAAAAGCAAATTGACTGTTTGAGTACGCTATCAAAGGTTGCGATGAAGTTAATCGAAGAAAAAGTCACCGTCAAAGTCGTGGAAGAGCAAAATAAAACGCTCAAATTAATCAATAGAAATCTCGAATCATTCTCCTTTATGGTCGCGCATGATGTAAAAGCACCAATAAGAACGATTCAGAGCTTTTCAAAACTGCTGTTAAGAAGTGAACCAATAATCACGGATGCAAAACTCAACAAATACCTCACCTACGTCAATCAATCTTCGGAAAACCTCGGCGATATAGTTGATAATTTATTGAATTACAGTCGCCAAATCCAGATAAAATCCAATGAATTTGAAGTTGTCAATGTATCTGATTTAATGAAAGAAGTCATTGGTATTCTTGATTATAATAGAGAACATTTGAAATATGAAATTAAAAACACTGATACAGATATTTTTTCTTGTAAAGGCATATTGAAGCAATCCATTCAGAATATAATCTCAAATGCCATCAAATATAAAGACACAGAAAAAGCAGCTCAAAAACTACACATTGAGTTCAACCAAAGTCCTGATTCTTACACCATTACCTTTAAAGACAATGGTATTGGTATGGATAAAGAACGTGTTGGACAGGTTTTCGATTTATTTAGTAAAGACGAAAGAAGCAACATCAGTACAGGAGTAGGACTTAGCGTCGTGAGGGAATTATTGAAGAAAATCGGAGGCGAAATCCAAGTCGATTCTGAACTAAATGTCGGTACAACTGTCTCCTTGAATTTTCCTTCCAGACTCTAATCTATCGGATGCCCTTCGAGGGAAGCATATTAAAATAACTCCAGATTTAAACAATCCACATCATAATTTGTATCTTTACTTATCGCATCAAATCATTCACCCACTCAAAATTCGCTCATTCACTCATTAAACTGTGCATTATACCGACCACACATCATTCACCCAAGCCTTCATAGGCTTCAGCCAACTCTGCCGCAGCCACGAACTCAATGTCGGTATCCACGAAAATCAGGAAGCATTGATAGCGGCAACGGAGGGATTGTGGGGTGAGTATCTGCCCTTCAAATATGCACTGACGGCGATATACTGTACGCGGCAAGATGAATTAGAGCGATTTGATAAGCTGTTTGAGGATTATTGGAGCATGAAAAAAGAACTCCGAAAAGGAGAAACAAAATATAAAAATAAATCCAACGTCAAAAAGAAAAACAAAGGCTCGGCGGTAATGATGGGCTTGGGTGGCGACAATGCCGAAGACGGCGACAACGAAGCCAAAAACACCTCCGGTGCCACCGACAACGAAGCCCTCCGAAAAACCGATTTCGCGCATGTAGAGCAAATGGAAAGTGAGATTTTGGAAGAACTCGCTGTCCAACTTTGGCGACAAATGAGCCTCCGCCTAAAGCGCAAAACCAAAGTCGGAAAGAAAGGAAAAATCAACATCCAAAACACCATTCGCCGCAACCTCAGCAATGGCGGCAATATGCTCGAACTCATTCGTCGGAAAAAGAAAATACAGAAATACAGATTAGTTATTTTATTGGATGTCAGTGGTTCTATGGATAAATATTCTTTTTATTTATTGCGGTTCATTCATACGCTACGCGAAAATTTTGAACAAGTAGAAGCCTTTATTTTCAGTACGGAATTGGTGCGAATTACCGATTTTCTGAATAAAAAAAGTATCGGCGAAACCTTGTCCATGCTAAGTCTGAACACCCAAGCATGGTCAAGCGGCACCAAGATTGGCGAATGTCTCAAAACCTTCAATGACCGCTACGCCAAGCGCGTCCTGAATGGCAAAACCCTCACCATCGTCCTCAGCGACGGACTCGACACCGGCGAACCCGACGACCTCCACGACCAATTAGCCAAAATCAAACTACGCAGCAAACGACTTGTCTGGCTCAACCCCCTCAAAGGCATGGAAGGCTACCAACCCATTCAACGCGGGATGCAAGCCGCCCTGCCTTCGCTCGACCATTTTGGTGCAGCGCATAATATTGAGAGTTTGCTGGCATTGGAAAATATTTTGGTTAGTTCATAGTTGATAGTTCATGGTTCATAGTTTTTAGTTCATAGACAAACGCGAGAAAGCTATTGTCTTAAACATACTACGAACCACGAACCACGAACCACAAACTATGAACCATGAACTATCAACTATGAACTTATTTCTAGAAAAAGCCTTGACACTCAAAGAGCGCAATGAAGCCTACGCTACCGCCTTCATCGTGCGTCGGACGATACCCTCATCGGGCAAGCCGGGTGATAAGGCGATTATCACCAAAGACGGCAATATTCACGGTTGGATTGGTGGCGGATGTACGCAGGGGATTGTCTTGAAAGAGGCACTTGAATCCTTGCATGATGGCAAGCCTCGCTTTGTGTCCATTAGTCCGAATGCACAGGAAAGTACGGTGCGACATACCAAAACTTACACGATGACTTGTCAAAGTGGCGGTGAGGTGGACGTGTATATCGAACCCGTTTTGCCGAAGCCGCATATCGTGATTTTCGGGACTTCTCATATCGCAATGGCGTTGACAAAGCTCTCAAAAGCAATGGATTACACCGTAAGCGCAGTGATGAATGAGCCGGATAAAGTGGTATTTCCAACTGCGGATAATATCTTCGCACTTGATAGTTTTAGTGATGGTGATTTACCGGAAAACAGTCACCTTGTTGTGTGTACGCAGGGGCATGGCGATGTGGATGCTTTACACAAAGCGATTACGACGAATCGGAGTTATGTATCATTCGTAGCGAGTCGGAAAAAAGCCAATGCGATTTTCGCGGATTTGCGGGATAGAGAGGTGACATTTGAACAATTAAGCCAAATAAAGACACCCGCCGGATTGGATATTGGCGCGAAACTACCCGAAGAAGTTGCGGTAAGTATCTTAGCACAAATTATCCAACAATTCCGTACCGAACAAGAAATTGCTAAACCAACCAACGGCGAAGCGATTACCCTCAATGATGATTTCTACATGAATCCCGTTTGTAATATTCCCATTCAAAAAAGTACCGCCAAACACATTCTCGAACATAATGGCGAAAAAGTGTATTTTTGTTGTGACGGATGCAAGGTCAAATTCGAAGCAGCACCGGACGATTATATCAAGTAACGAGTGGCGAG
>JAHDEO010000292.1 GCA_020628725.1 Saprospiraceae bacterium | reverse complement strand
GTACATTATCCATTATTTTATCCTACATTCCAGTAATTTCCTATCCCCAATAAACCCCTCCAATTCATCTCCAACCTGCAACGGACCAACGCCCTCCGGCGTGCCCGTAAATATCAAATCCCCGATATGCAAACGGAAATATTTGGACACATAACTTATCAAATAATCAAAAGGAAATATCAAATCTTTGGTATTGCCTTTTTGAACGGTTTCGCCATTTTTATTGAGGGAAAAACCAATATTATTTGCCTGAAAATCAGTCATTGAAATAAACTCGCCCAACACCGCCGAACCATCAAATCCCTTCGCAATTTCCCACGGATGCCCTTTCTCTTTACAACGCGCCTGCACATCCCGCGCCGTCAAATCCAAACCAATCGTCAATTGGTCATAATACTTATGCGCGAATTTCGGTTCCACATGCTTACCATTCTTACATATCTTGAGTACGACTTCCGCCTCATAATGCAGTTTCTCCGTAAACTCAGGATAAAAAAACGGCTTGCGATTAACCAACATCGCCGTATCCGGCTTCATAAAAACAAGCGGTTGTTTGGGTACAGGATTATTCAGTTCTTTGGCGTGATTGACGTAGTTTCGACCTATGCAGATGATTTTCATTTTTAGTCCATAGTTGATAGTCGATAGTCCATAGGAAGCCGCGAGTCTATTTTTTTCGCATAGCGAAAAGCAAAAACTATGGACTATCGACCATGGACTATGGACTAATTAAGCCTTCGGATTGAGCAACCCGGTTATTTCCTTTACTTCTCGCAGCGTTTGTTGCGCTGTCTTACGAATTTCGGCGGATGATGCTTTGATTTGATTTTTGACTGCTTTTTTATCGGCTGAAAGTTCGGCTTTGCGCTCGCGGAATGGGGCGGTCATTTCCACGATAGCCTCTGCCACGATACCTTTCAAATCACCATAACGCAGTGAGCCTTCATTATACAAATCCACGATGTCGTCATGCTCTTTCGTCTTGCCGCAGGCTTTCAGAATTTGCAACAAATTCGCCACACCTTCGCTCATTTCACGCTTGCCGGTTTCTTGATTGAAGGGCATATCACCTGCGTCTGTTACGGCAGATTTGATTTGTTTGGTCATCCGTTTTTCATCCGCAAATACGCCTATCCAATGCTTTTCACCTGCGCTTTTGCTCATTTTGCGTGTGGGGTCGGCAGTGGAAGCAATCTTAGGCGTTTCGGTATATAAAATCTCCGGCAGTACGAAATAGTCCGTCTTAAATTGACTATTAAAACGCTGTGCGATATTGCGCGTCAATTCCAGATGTTGCGTTTGATCTTTCCCGACCGGCACATAGTCTGCCTTATAAATCAAAATATCTGCCGCCTGCAAAACGGGGTACGTAAACAAGCCCGCCGAAATAAACGCATCCTTCGATTCCTCTTTGACTTGCTGCGATTTATCCTTGAATTGCGTCATGCGCGTCATCTCTCCGTAGGACGCCACCGTGCTAAATATCCAACCCAATTCCGTATGTTCAGGGATGAGCGATTGAATAAATAAATTCTCCGCTTTCACACCCACTGCCATCAAACTGATAATCAAATCCCAAGAATTGAGTCGCAATTTTTTGGCATCATAAGGCATCGTCATCGCATGGTAATCCACTATGCCGTAAATACAATTGTATTCCGACTGCAAATCCACATAATTCTTGACTGCCCCAAAGTAATTACCTAAGTGCATTTCGCCCGTAGGCTGTATGCAGGAGAGGACTTGTTTCTTCATTTTATAATTTTGAATGAGTGAATGACTGAATGAGTGAGTATTGTTAACGTATTACGACATCAAATAATTCACTCATTCGCTCATTCGAAATTCACTCATTATTTTACCGCGATAAACGAAATTTCGATATTTACGAATTTAGGGAGATTAGCCACCTCGACCAATTCGCGTGCAGGAGCAGTAGCTTCATCAAAAAACTCTGCATAAACCGCATTGATACGACTATACATGTGCATATCTGATACGAAGACGGAACATTTGACGATATTTTCGTAAGTCATCCCGGCTTCTTTTAGTACCTCGCCGATGTTTTTCATCACTTGGCGTGTTTCGTCTTCGATGCTGTCTTGTACAACTTCTCCCGTAGCAGGATTAATCGCAATTTGCCCCGAACCGTAAAGTACACCCCCTGCCACAACGGATTGATTATAAGGTCCGACAGGAGAGGGAGCGGTTTTGGTATTGATAATTTTTTTCATAATTCAGTC
This sequence comes from Saprospiraceae bacterium, assembly GCA_020628725.1. Classification (GTDB taxonomy): domain Bacteria; phylum Bacteroidota; class Bacteroidia; order Chitinophagales; family Saprospiraceae; genus JAHDEO01. Next base: position 7,139 of record JAHDEO010000292.1, on the reverse strand, counting down.
GATAGTCCATAGTCCGTAGTCGATAGGTAGCCGCGAATCATTTTTCCTACGGACTATCGACCACCGACTATGGACTAACAAATAAAGCCCCGCATACAATCGTATGGGAGCTTCTAATTTTTTAATTTGGAATTTAAACAGAATGAAAATATGGAATAAGCCGGATGAGAAAACATTGTCGCACTAACGCATTTCAGCATTGTAGCATTATTATTCACTCATTCGCTCATTCAAAATTCACTCATTAATAGTCGTCTTCTTCGTAAACGATGACGGGTTTGCCACGATAGTGACCGCATTCATCGCAAATGTGGTGACGCAATACTGCATTACCGCAATTAGGGCAGCTCGCAACATTAGGTGCTTCCGCCTTGTAGTGCGTACGACGCTTGCGCTTACGCTGCTTTGATATTCTACTCTTAGGATGTGCCATTTTTATTTGTTTCGGGTTGCGAGTTACGAGTTTGCGGGAGCTCCCGTCCACTGTCCATCGTCAACCGTTATTTTATATTTTTAATTTTTTGTAATTCTTCCCAAATAGGGTTTATCGTATCTTCTTCTTGCTCAGTATTTTCGCCAATAAAATTGAGTGCCTCCGAATTACAAGTCGGTTCGCCCTCATCGTCAGCGCAAGGTACTTTACGAATTGGTACGCTCAATGCGATAAATTCATAAAAATGTAGTGCAAGATTCAATTCGGTTTCACCCGGCATTAAGTAGATGACTTGTTCTTCTTCACCCGGATTCTCAGTAAATTTTACCAGTAATTGCTCTGTGCCTTCAATTGGTAAATCGCCTTCCTCTCCACACAAATCACAAAGCGTTTTCACTGTACCCGAAAAATCAACATCCAACACCATCATGTTTGGACGTTTATCTAAATCTACCTTTACTTCTAAATTTCCATCATGCAAATACGATTCTTCAAAATGTTGAAAAAAATCGGCATCTACTTTAAATGTAAGTTCGTGGAGACCATCTTTAAGTCCCTTAAATGGAATCGAATATTGTGGTAGATTTTTCACTTATGTGTAACTTTTCAAAAAACGTGAGCGCAAAGATAAGGAAATTGATAATGATTTGCAAAATTTATTTCCATCAGGTTTTATGGAAATTTTAGCTGACACAAGTATTTCGACTTTTTTTATTATAAAAAACAAATATTCGTTACTATCTTTGGCTAAGTTGGGATTTGTGAATATAAAATTCTATTAAATTTCTGTTTGATGAAACAAAAAACATTTAAAGTGTTTATTGTTAAATTATTTTTCTGGTGAATTGAATTTAAATCTGAAAGATGCATAAAATTAGCTACACAAGCGGCACAAGCGATGTGCCTTTACTCGGTGCAACGATAGGCGATAAATTTGATGAAATCGTTGAACAATTCCCTAATAAAGAGGCACTCATTGTACACCATCAAAATATCAGATGGACATATCGTCGCTTGCAAGAAGAAGTCGATAAATGCGCCAAAGCTTTACTTGCGTGTGGCTTGGAGAAGGGAGACAGAACGGGTATCTGGTCGCCAAACCGTAGCGAATGGACAGTTATGCAGTTTGCGACGGCAAAGGTGGGCATCATTCTCGTCAATATCAATCCTTCATATCGAGTGCATGAGTTGGAATATGCCCTCAACCAATCCGGCTGCAAAATGCTCGTTACCGCCGATACCTTCAAAACTTCCGACTACGAAAGCATGATTTTGGAATTAGCACCGGAACTCATGAGCGCATCATTCGGCGCATTAAATTCTGCGAAATTACCCGAACTAAAAATGGTCGTTTCCCTCGCTGATGTGCCAAAAAAGGGTTTGCTTTCATGGAAAAATCTAATGGCAAGAGCAAGCGAATCTACGGATGAAGCCCTTGCAGAAAGACAAACCACACTCGCCTTCGACGATGCTATCAATATCCAATACACCAGCGGCACAACGGGCTATCCAAAAGGCGCGACTCTCAGCCACCATAACATCCTCAACAATGGATATTTCGTTGCCCGCACCATGAATTTTACCGACCAAGACCGACTGATTATTCCTGTGCCTTTGTATCATTGCTTCGGTATGGTCATGGGCAATCTTGGTTGTATGACGCATGGCGCGACGATGATTTATGCTAGCGAAGGCTTTGAACCACAAGCGGTTTTAGAAGCCGCCGAGCGCGAAAAAGCCACCGCAATTTATGGCGTACCGACCATGTTTATCGCCGAATTGGAGCATCCCGATTTTGAGAAATTTGATTTGAGTTCGCTGCGGACGGGCATCATGGCAGGTTCGCCTTGTCCGATTGAAGTGATGAAAAAAGTGCAATCGCTGATGAATATGAGCGAAGTACAAGTTGCCTACGGCATGACGGAAACCAGCCCCGTCAGCACCCAAACCAAAGTAGGCGCACCACTCCAAAAACAAGTCAGTACCGTCGGACAAATTCACCCGCATCTCGAAGTCAAAATCATTGATGAACAGACAGGGCAGGTCGTTCCTATTGGAGAACCCGGTGAATTGTGTACACGCGGCTACAGCGTCATGCTCGGCTATTGGAACGATGATGAACGAACCCGTGAATCCATTGATGCCGCACGTTGGATGCACACCGGCGACCTTGCCACTATGGACGAAGAAGGTTATATCAACATCGTAGGACGTATCAAAGACATGATTATCAGAGGCGGCGAAAATATTTATCCGCGAGAAATAGAGGAATTTTTATACACACATCCGAAAATCAGCGATGTGCAAGTCATAGGAATCCCCGATGCGAAATATGGCGAAATCGTCATGGCTTGGGTTAAATTGAAAGAAGGCGAACAATCCACCGCCGAAGAATTACAGGAATTTTGTACAGGAAAAATTGCTCATTTTAAAGTACCCGCACACTTCAAATTTACCCAAGATTTCCCGATGACGGTGACGGGTAAAATTAGGAAAGTGGAAATGCGTCATATCAGTACAAAGGAATTGAATTTGGAAGCTACGGCAAATATTGAAACGGCATAAACGTAGCGCACCGTAGCGTAACGCCTCCGGCTTGCACCCACGTAAGCCCCGTAACGTAGAGAAAATTCATGAATTTTCTCTACGTTACGCAAACGCAAGCGAGACGCATTACGCTACGGACACATTACGCTACATCATTTATGAAAATCATAGATAAATACATCGAAAACGACGATTGCACACACTTCATTAGGCAATTACAAGTCACTGAAAATGAGGTAACTCCCGTCTTAGTATTTCTACACGATGCTTTAGGTTCGGTGGAACAATGGAAGCAATTCCCTGAAAAATTAGCTCATGCCTGTGTGTGCAATGCCGTCATTATCGAAAGGCAAGGTTCGGGGCAATCATCACCATTCACCGAGAAAAGAAACACGGATTTTTTGCATCATCAAGCCTACGAAGTGTTACCAAAATTATTGGAGAAATTACACATCAAAAATCCAATTCTCATCGGACATAGCGACGGCGGAAGCATCGCTCTGTTGTATGCATCCAAATTTGAAGTGAAAGCAGTGGTCAGCATCGCAGCACATGTTTTCTTGGAGCAAATTACGCTCGAAGGCATCCGCGAAAGCATGAAGCACAAGGATTTTTTAAAATTAAAACTATCAAAATATCACGGAGAAAAAACGGACGCGCTCATACATGCGTGGGCGGATACGTGGTTGTCTGATGAATTTACGGATTTTAATATTGAAAAAGAATTAACGAACATCACTACACCCACATTGGTCATTCAAAGTGAAGATGATAATTACGGTACGTTGCGACAGGTCGATTCCATTTTTAACAACATTCAATCGAAACATAAAAAGAAATTTATCCCGAAAACAGGCGGACATGTATTGCATCTTTCTATGCCGGATGAATTGGCAAAAGAAATAAAGAAATTCATTGAAAATGAATGAATTATCGTATTGGTAATTCACTCATTCAAAATTCACTCATTCACTCATTCACTCATTAAATCACTATGAAAATACAAGAATATTTCAAACGAGTAAGAGCTGATTTAGCGAAAAATAAATACGATAATTTAGGAAATTACAAATTAGACAAACCCGAATATTTCAATTGGGCGGAAGAAATATTTCACCAACTCAATGTACAAGCCTTTCCCGAAGATAGAGCGTTAATTTGGCGGTACAACGAGCAAGAACGCATTTTTTCTTTCCGGGAAATGTACGACGAAGCCAATCAATTTCTCAATCTCATGCGGAAGCACGGAGCTACGCAAGGAGACCACATTTACTCCTTACTGCCTTTGATTCCGGCGAATTGGATTAGTTGTTTGAGTACGATAAAAGGCGGTTTTATCCTCATGCCGACGGCTACGAATCTCACTGCGCGGGATTTGTTGTATCGTTTTGAGTCGCTTTTCCCGGAGATTATGATTGCAGATGCTGCCAATGCGCCGAAAATAGACGAAGCAGAAACGCAATTTGGTAAGCAGATGAAACTCAAAATCATCGTAGGCGGTACACGCGAAGGTTGGGTGTCTATGAACGACATGAAAACTGAGAGCAAGACCGCCGAAGTTGCTAAAACCAAAGCCGACGACCCTGTGTTGTATTTCTTCACTTCCGGTACCACGGGCTTACCGAAAATTGTGGTGCATACGCATTTCACCTATCCTTTTGGTCATTTGGCAACGGCTTCTTGGGTCGGTTGTTCGCATGGTGATGTGCATTATAATATCTCCTCGCCGGGTTGGGCGAAGTTTGCTTGGAGTAGCTTTTTTGCCCCTTGGAATACAGGCGCGACCATATTTGCGAATCAAGTGGATAAATTTGTGCCGAAAGAACAATTGGAGGCGATGCAGCATTACGGTATCACCACATTTTGCGGTTCACCGACGGTACTTCGGATGTTGATACAAGAGGATATTTCCAAATATGATTTAAAATTAAAAACAAGTTGCGCCGCAGGCGAACCGCTAAATCCTGACGTGATTGAAAAGTGGAAAGCAGGAACGGGCGTCACCATACGAGACGGTTACGGACAAACAGAAACCACCGCCCTCGCCGGAAATCTACAAGGCGCAACCCTCAAACCCGGCTCTATGGGCAAGCCGACTTTTATGTACGACATCGGCGTATTTGATGATGAAGGCAATGAAGTCCCGCCACTCGAAGAAGGCGTGATTTGCGTCAAATTGAAGGATGCCAAACACAACGGCTTATTCGTAGAATACCTCAACGACCCCGACAGAACCGCCAAATCCTTCAAACACGGACTCTACTACACCGGCGATAAAGCCTATAAAGACGAGGATGGATTTATCTGGTTTATCGGGCGAAATGACGATGTGATTAAAGCCTCCGCCTATCGTATCGGACCCTTTGAGGTGGAGAGTATTTTGATTGAACATGAGGATGTGGTGGAAGCTGCGGTGGTGGCGAGTCCGCATGAGGTGAGGGGCTATGCGGTGAAGGCTTATGTGATGTTGCGTGAGGGTGTGCGACCTAGTGAAGGACTTGCAGAAAATATTTTTTCATTCACAGAAAAAAATCTGGCGAAATACAAAGTGCCGCGTATCATCGAATTTCCTGAAGCCCTTCCCAAAACCATTAGCGGGAAAATCAGACGAATAGAACTTCGTGCGAATGAAGCAACAGACAAGCTGAATAAAGTGGAAAAGGCGCATGAGTATTTTCATGCGAAGTATTAAAATTTTCGGTTTTACGAGATGTAGAGAAAATTCATGAATTTTCTCTACATCTCGCACTGATGAATGGTCTATTCCGAAAATCTTTTAAAACGCTCATTATGTTTTTTGTAATATAAATAATCAGCAATTCTCATTATCAACCAGCTATTATCAAATACCTTTTTGTCTATAAAATTATCGGGAATACAATCGTTAATAAATTTAGAAAATTCAATACTATAACAATTGAAATGCTGTCCGCGATACTCGACATGCCAGGGTAAATGCCAGGGATTTGGATGTACATAATAGTCTTTTGAAAAATATATAGTATTGCCGTTTTGATTGTTAATTTGTATGGAAAAATCATTGCTGGAGGTACTCCAAATCCCTTCTCGTAGATATAGGATTTTATGGATAATGTCATCATTCAAGGTGTCTAACATTTGTGGAACTGAATAGTAAAAATCCTTCTTGGTTGATGTTTTTTCCTTGTCTCGCTCTAATTGTTTGTCCACTGCTTTAAGATAGTTTTCTTTGTCGTTTTCAGTGATGCCAAAATCCCGAATTTTGGGGATGTTTTCAGGATTTGCATTGATGTTTTGCAGAATTTCTATGAGCAAACGACTATCTGCTCCATTTTTGAATGTAGTGGTATCTTTTTTCCACATACCTTCTAATAAATTGTAGGCGACGAGAGAGTCATTATCTGCTAATTTGTATTCGATTTCATTACTCTCATTGTGAAAACAACCATGACTCCCCGACTTCACAGAAAAGGAGGTAACAGGTGAATCGAAGAAATTTGATAAGGGATTCTGAGGAGCATATGGTTCGGGTTGGCGGTCATTTAGCGTATAGCGGTAATTTTTTTGTTCGCCCCACAAAATTGCTGTACTATCATCCAATAACCGAAAATCATCTACATGAAATTCAATTACATTTTGCCGATACCAATCATTATCATTATTTTCGGATAAATAAATATGGTTGTCGGTAATACCCCATGTCAGATTTTCACCTTGCTTTATGACATCAGGTTCAGGGATTTTTTTGTCGGAGGTATATGGTATGGCATGTGTAAGTCCGTAAGTATCTACTTTGTAGATTCCATATTCTTCGTCAACGATATATAAAACATGATTGATTGCTGTCAAATCAATTGGATATGCTTTAAGTTTTTGTTTGCTAAGAGGCTGAAATACAAGTTCTGTCGGAGAAGAAAATGGAATGACAGTAAGATTTCTATCTACAACATACAGTATTTGTGAGGACTGGTCAAGCTCAAATTTTAGTATAGGTATCTCAAACTTTTTCCATTCAATCTTATCCTTTTTGGAATAAAAGCAAATTCCATTCTGATTGACAACAATGTAATCTCCCCAAATAAGAACTTTTTCAATTCTGTTGTCATTGTATTGGTCACTGAGAATCTTATATTTTTTTTGGTCAAAAGGTGTGGGTATTTTCTTACTTGTTTTCCAGTTA
>JAHDEO010000291.1 GCA_020628725.1 Saprospiraceae bacterium | reverse complement strand
GTGAAGGCTTCTTGCCAGACATTATCTACGGACATGACGAAGGAGAGTTTGCCATTGTCGCCGCATCTGAAAGCGAAGCCCCTGTCCGGTCCCTGATTGTCTTTGGCAACGATACTGCCTTGCCATATTTGGTCTGTCCATGTCTCGGCAAAAATCCATGCTTCTATGGTGAAACCGTCTCCGATATTGTAGTCGTCAATGTGTGCGACGGTGAGGGATTCTGCATTGCCGTCGAAGTAGAGGGCAGAATTTTGGGCATATATACTATGGAAAAAAAATGTGAGGCATATTAAAAGTAATAGAGTTCTCATGTATGAGTGAGTTTAGAGACGATTAGGAATATTCGTCAGTTTAGTGAATGAAGGTTAAAATTATCAAAACTCAATCAACTCTAATAAGAAACGGCTTTATTTCTGTGGTAGATTTACGCTAAAAAGACATAAATGTATTCTTCGATTTCTTTTCCTCTTGCATTGGCAAAATATTGATCGGTTCCGATTTTTTTGAATCCGTTCTTTTCCAATACGCGTTGAGAGCCGTAATTGTCGAAGGCGACTCTGCCGTGTATGGGGCGGGTTGGTTCTATTTCGAGGAATTGTGCGAGAGCTTTGGAGGTCAAACCCTTTCCCCAGTACTCTTTGCTAATGGCGTAAGTGATTTCTGCGTTGCCTTCCATGACGAACTTTACTACGCAGCCAATGACTTTATTATCGACTAAAATGGTTTGCATATTAATGGTGTCGTCTTTCATCAATTTTCGCCATTTCGCCATGTAAGTCTCTTTATCGTGGGGATTTTTGGGGGTGAAGGCTGCCATGTAATTTGCCTCTTCATCTGTTTGATTCAGAAAGAAAATTTCTAAATCTGATTCGATGGATTTTCTTATTGTCATTTCTATTTTTATTCAAATGTACAACAAAAAACTTCACAAATTATTTTAATTTGGATTTAGTCCAAATAATAATTACCTTTGTTTCGTTCCTATACAAACAAAGCATTTTCCATGAGTACGTTTAAAAATAAAAATAGAGAAGAGCCTCCTCGTCCGGATACTTTTAAATTGCCATTTGCATTGCCGATTGTAGAGGGGAAGAAGTTGAAGAAAAAGTGTTGTAAAAAATATAAGAAAGGTAAAAGGTGTGGGCGTTGTCCGGGACGGTAATTGATTTATTGTTTCGATTTTACACCGAATAGTGGTTGTAAGAATTTTATCCTCAAAATGACAAATTCATACGAGAAAGTGCAAATCGCGTCCCCATACCCGAAATCACAAATAGGATAGGGATTCTCCATTGACTCGTGAATGACATCGGATATTGAATCCAATCGACGATTTCATTATTTTTGATGTGCCAGCCCCATTCGACAAAGAACATTCCAACGTGATACAAAATGAGCAGGTCAAAGACCAAGACTCTAATCCAATCTATGTCGTATCTTCTTTCTTTTTTTTGTGGTAAGCCTACCATTCATAATGCTTTGAGTTTATGTTTGGACATTTCTTCTTAATCTTCCTTTTGACTTTACGAATAAACCGCCTCTTTTCTCTGCCATCAATTACTTCGATATATCCTTTCAGTTTGTTGTTCCTTTTTTGATTTAAACATTCGTCTAAATTAAAATCAACACTATGCCCACCAAATAGCCTTTCGTTAGTATCATCACTAGAAGATTCATCGTGGTCCTTTTTCTCATATTTCTTTTCCGCCTTCTTGCTCTTTTTCTCGTAGGATTTAAGACATTTACAATGGGCTTTAATCTCAGCATTCACATATCGCTTTACTTGTGCATTTGATTGGGTATTCGCCAATATTAAAAATCCGATAAATAGCAGCTTTATTTTCATAATTTATTTCAGGTTGGATTATTCGCAATTAATTGGAAATATCTTTTTCTATATAATTTACGAGCATAAACACAAATTTATTGCAATACCCAAAATCATCCATATAAAATATTCCACCCACCTTTGAATTATTAAGTAGGTAAGCACAAATAATCGACAGCATAGTACATATCTTTTTCCGTTATACTTCAGCTATTTTTCGTCATGTAGCTCGGCTATAATCCTCAAAATGAGCTTCGTCTAACGAAAAAATATATTGTCCTAATGATGTCGATTATTTATACTTACCTACTTAACAATTAAAGGTGGCAAAAAATTTACCCTCAAAATTACAGTAATTTAGACTTCGACCAACTCACGCTCCGGTACACTTTCAGCAGCAGCCACAAGATCCTTTTTAATGGTGAAAAAGAAAGTCGTTCCTTTCCCGACTTCGGATTCTAACCAAATATCGCCTTCATGTCGAAGGACTATTTTTTGACATACTGACAAACCTATACCCGTGCCTTCAAACTCAGTTTTGTTGTGTAGGCGTTTGAATATGCCGAATATCTTGTCCTGATGTTCGGGGGCGATGCCGATGCCATTATCTTTTATCGAAAATTTCCAATGAGTGTCGTCGTCTTCTTGTCGGACTAAAACGACGGGGCGTTCTCTGGTATTAAATTTTAAAGCATTGTTGATGAGGTTGTAGAAGACCATACCGATTTGCTCTTTTTGACCAACGATTTCCGGCAATTCTTCAATATCAACAAAACCATTTTTGTCTCTTATTAAGGCTGATAAATCAGCTACTTTGCCTTCTATCAAGGCATCTAAATCAAATTTTTCAAACAGACTATCTTTCTGCCCCACACGCGAGTACGTGAGCAGACTTTCTATCAAATTGGTCATTCTTTCAACGCCTCCACCTATATAATGGACATATTTCTTTTCATGGGAGCCTTCCTTCGCAAGTTTGCTTTTGCCCAATAATTTCGTAAACCCCCCAATGACCCTCAAGGGTTCCTTAAGGTCGTGAGAAGCCACGTAAGCAAACTGTTCTAAGTCTCTATTGGAGCGTTTGAGTTCGTCATTAAATTCTTGTAATTGCGCTTCCACTTTTTTTCTGACGGCGATTTCTTTATTTAAATTGTCATTGTATTGCTTTAGTCTTGCATTGCGTTTTCTGACATTAGAGGTGTATAATTTAACAAGGAGTAGAACAGCAATGACGGCAAAAGCTATTGCCAGTATTCTAAACCACCAAGTCTGCCAGTATGCAGGGTGCTTTGTGATGTTTAGAGCTATTCCTTTGTCATTCCAAACACCGTCATTATTAGCAGCCTTAATTTCCAGACGATATTTTTGAGGTTTCAAATTGGTAAATACAATCGGAACGCCAAATTGTATGTCATTCCAAGTATCTTCCAAGCCTACCATTCTATACAAAAAACTATTTTTATCCGGTCTGTTGTAGTTTTGGGCAGCATATTCGATGGATAAGCGGTAATCATGATAGTTCAATTCGATTTCTTCTTCATAGATGCCATCTATGTGTCGGATACCATCTCTGCTGTCAATTTCAATGTCGGTGATATGGACAGATGGTGCAATTTCATTAAAAGAGATATTTTTAGGAGAAAAATAGGTGAGACCATTTGTACTGGCAAAATAGATGTTGCCATCAGTATCTTTAGAGCTGGCACCCAAGCGATAGCCGGTGCTGCCTAAACCATCTTTTTTATCGAATAATTTATAAGACTTCTTTTCTTTATTAAAGTTTGTGATGCCCTCGGAGGTGCTAATCCAAATGTCATTATTTACACCGCCTTCAATACTCATGACAGAATAATTTTTACCCGGCTCTCCTAAATCTTCAAATTCATCTTTGTCAAAATTATAACCGCATAAGCCGTTATCAGTGCCTATATATAGATATCCGTCAATTTCTTTCACATGTAAAACCGCATTGCCATTCGGACCTGCTTTAGGATTGTTGGGGTTATGTAAAAAGGATTCAAATACTATATCATCCGCTCCAGTATCGCTGACTCTGTTTAAACCATAATAGGTGGATATCCAAATGCTTCCTTTGCTATCTTCAAATATTGAAGTAATGCCTCCATCACTAATTGAGTTGGAGCCTTTACCTTTCGACATGTATAAATCAAATGCTTTGGTTTGACTATTAATACGGAATAAACCGTTTAATGTACCGCACCAGATAAAGCCCCTGCTATCTACGAAGAGACTACGAACAAAGATGTCTTTGAGTCTCTCCCTTATCCAGTTCGGATAAGGGTATTTTACCGCTTTTTGAGTGTACAAATCAATGGCTGTTATCCCGACTTCTGTTGCCACATACATCCACCTTTCATCTTTGAGTGTTATAGTAGAAACTACTTGACCCAATATCAAATGATTTAGGTCATCGCTTATTTTTAATTTTTTATTTTCAATAAAATATCTGCTTAATCCTTTGTCGGGTGAGCTAATCCAGATGTTTTTTGCAGTATCAACTACGACGCAGGGTGCATAAGCTAATTTGAAATATTTATCCTCGAAAGTGGCGCTTCTAAATTGATTGGTATAGACATTAAATTGGTTCAGTCCCCCTGTGGATCCCATCCATACAAGCCCTTGTCTTGCATCCTCCGACATAAAGGTGATGCTTTCATCTGCCAATGTCATATCATCATCGGTGTGCATGAAAATATCATAATTAGATAGAAGCATTTTTTGTTTGAGATTGTCATCAGTTAAATATTTGCCCGAAACCCTAAACAGTCCTTGACAAGTGCCTATCCATAGGTCATCATTTTTATCTTGATGAATGGCTTGTACTAAATTGGACGTGTTATTTTTTGACTCGTTAAAAACAAACTTATAAGTATCGAAATGCGGTTCCCAGTCCTGAAACCCGACCTTATTGGAAGCGTTCTCCGGCAGTTGCATGACCAAGACACCTCCTCCGTGTGTTCCTAAATAATAACGACCTGCTTTGTCTTGATGCAATGCCCATACATTATTAGCCAAAGGATTTGAAGTAGTTTGAAAACGCCGGACATTTTCGGGCTTGTATTGTCCATTTTCATCTTTTAATAATAAATAAAGCCCCTTTCCCCAAGTACCTATCCACAACCATCCGTTGTTGTCCTCCATTATTGCCAGCGTACTGGTCCAAATGCTGTCTTGAGTACTATTCGATTTAAAGTCAATAAATGTATCCGCCGTTTTGTCATACAAATTCAATCCATACTCAGTTCCTACCCAAATTCGTTTATCGGAGTCCTCAAAAATACTTAATACGTCACTTTGGTTTAAATCGCGTTTGCGAGGGTCGTCGTTATATTGGTAGGTTTTCCATGTATTATTGCTTTGTGAAAACTTGGTGACTCCCCCCGATTTGGTGCCTATCCATAGATTTCCTTCGCTATCATTATATAATGACCGAATGTAATTAGATTGTAAACTATTGTTTGTCTTGCCGTCGTTCTTTCTGTAGATTTTAAATGCCTCAGGTCCGTCGAAGCGGCACAGCCCATCGTTTGTACCTATCCACAGAAAACCAAACTGATCTTTTGCGACAGCATGTACAAGATTGCTTGGCAGACCGTTTTCTTTTGTCCATGTATTAAAATTGAGGTGATTAATCTGGGCAAAACTCAACTCAGAATAAACTAAACATAACAACAACAAAAATTTCCAAACCGTGCTAAACAGCGACATCTTATATATTTTAACTCAAGTTGCGGAAGCGCAACTTAGTCCATAGTCGATGGTCAATAGTCGATAGACGAGTGCTGATTTACAGTTAATTTTACGTATTCCTATGGACTATGGACTACCAACTATCGACCCCAAAAGCTTTCGGGGCGGTTATCCGCAACTTGAATTATTTTAATAGGCTGTTTGAAAAAACAAACATGCTCTATTTTTTTTAGTATGAGGATTTAGACATACCTACAAACCGTATCAAAATCCAAGTGTTTATTTTTTACGAAAACAATCATTCTTTGTTGCCTAATCTACAGATACAAATAAGGATAAACCACAATACTCTGAATTGCCGACAAAATATCTGCCCCACCTTTTGAATTATCAATAAAAAACCTTATCTTTGCACTCGCTTTCGAGAGTCGGGGCAGGTTTTTTGAGTAAAATCACCTCATTTTCAAGCAGAAATTGAATAAATTCATCGACTGCACAAGCAGTTTTTTAATAAATAGAAAGTTAACATGCCTACGATTAATCAACTCGTTCGCAAGGGTAGAAAGCAAATCAAAGTTGCCAGCAAGTCCAGAGCATTGGATTCTTGCCCGCAAAAGCGTGGTGTATGCACTCGTGTATATACGACGACGCCTAAGAAGCCGAACTCTGCCCTTCGTAAAGTCGCTAAGGTACGTTTGACCAACGGTATTGAGGTAATCGCCTACATTCCCGGTGAGGGACACAATCTGCAAGAGCACTCAATTGTGTTGATTCGCGGAGGTAGGGTGAAAGACTTACCGGGTGTACGTTACACCATTGTACGCGGTGCATTAGATACTGCGGGTGTAGATGGACGCCTTCAAAGTCGTTCTAAATACGGTGCAAAACGACCTAAGAAGTAATTTTATTAATTTATGAACGCGAAGTAAAGTATCTAAACTTGAATTCTTAATTAGCGTTCCTCTAAGAAAAAGTAATATGAGAAAAAGGAAGCCAAAACCGCGGACGCTGTTGCCGGACACCAGATATAATGACCCAATGGTCACTCAGTTCGTCAACAACATGATGAAAAGCGGAAAGAAAAATACGGCGTTCACGGTTTTTTATGATGCAATGGATATAGTTGCCGAAAAAACAGGCAATAATCCACACGACATTTGGAAAAAAGCATTGAACAACGTTATGCCTGCCATCGCAGTACGAAGCCGTCGTATCGGTGGTGCTACTTTCCAAATACCGACAGAGATTCGCCCAGCCACTAAAGTTTCAAAGGGAATGAAGTGGATGATAGAATTTGCAAGAAAAAGAAGCGGAAAAGGAATGGCTCAAAAATTAGCTGCCGAGATCATGGCAGCGGCTAAAGGTGAAGGTGCAGCTGTAAAGCGTAAAGAAGACACCCACCGTATGGCAGAGTCCAACAGGGCATTCGCTCACTACAGATAAATGTTCAGAGCGAATGTTACATTTTAAGTAAACAAAATACACCATTCGCTCGTATCATAATAAACAAGTTTTAAAATGATATTTGCCGACGGTAAATATCATTTTAAATTTTAATGAGACCTTATTTAAAAACTTAACTTAAAATTAATTTAGTCTTAATCTTAAACTTAGACTTAAACTTAATAAGCAATGGCTAAGGATCTTAAATACACAAGAAACATAGGTATCGCTGCCCACATTGACGCAGGTAAAACTACGACTACGGAGCGTATCCTATACTACACCGGAATGACGCACAAAATCGGTGAAGTACACGATGGTGGTGCGACAATGGACTGGATGGAGCAAGAGCAGGAACGTGGTATCACGATTACTTCTGCGGCTACCAAGACAGAATGGCAATGGGACAACAAAGAGTTTTCACTCAATATCATTGATACTCCCGGTCACGTTGACTTTACCGTAGAGGTAGAGCGTTCTTTACGTGTATTGGATGGTACAGTGGCGTTGTTTTGTGCGGTAGGTGGTGTAGAGCCACAATCCGAAACCGTTTGGCGTCAGGCTGACCGTTACCGCGTACCGCGTATCGGTTTTGTCAACAAAATGGATCGTTCGGGTGCTGACTTCTTTGATGTTTGTAATCAAGTCAAAGAAAAACTTGGTGCCAATCCTGTACCGATTGTTTACCCGATTGGTGCGGAGCACGAGTTTAGAGGCGTTGTTGACTTACTTGACAATCAAGCAATTGTTTGGAAAGATGAGACAATGGGTATGGAATACGATGTTATTGATATTCCTGCTGACATTGCCGACGACGTAGCCAAATACCGCGCAAATCTCGTAGAGCAAATTGCTGAGTATGATGATGAATTGCTCGAAAAATTCTTCGAGGATCCGGATTCAATCACTCGTCAAGATATGCGTGATGCGATTCGTGCGGCGGTTATTGATATGAAAATCATCCCAATGATGTGCGGTTCTGCCTTCAAAAATAAAGGTGTGCAGCTATTATTGGATGCGGTTTGTGCTTTCTTGCCATCACCACTTGATATTGATGCAGTAGAAGGTACTCACCCTGATACGGATGAGCCACTCAAGCGCAAGCCAAGCGTAGAAGATCCTTTTGCGGCGTTGGCATTTAAAATTGCGACTGACCCATATGTAGGTCGTTTGTGTTTCTTCCGCGTATATTCGGGAGCTTTGGATGCAGGTTCATATGTGAAAAATACGCGCTCAGGTAAAAAAGAGCGTATCTCACGTATCTACCAAATGCACTCCAACAAGCAAAACCCGATTGACCGCGTAGAAGCGGGTGACATCGCAGCAGGTGTTGGTTTCAAAGACATCCGTACAGGTGATACGCTTTGTGACGAAAAGAATCCAATCGTATTGGAGGATATGACTTTCCCTGACCCGGTAATCGGTGTCGCGGTAGAGCCAAAGTCACAAAAAGACTTTGATAAATTGGGTATGGGCTTGGCAAAACTGGCTGAGGAAGACCCGACTTTCAAAGTGCGTTATGACGAAAATACCAACCAAACCATTATTAGTGGTATGGGTGAGTTGCACTTGGAAATCATCGTTGACCGTCTCAAGCGTGAGTTCGGTGTTGAATGTAACCAAGGTCAACCACAGGTGAACTATAAAGAGGCATTGACGAGAATGGTTGATCACCGCGAGCGTTTGAAAAAGCAATCAGGTGGTTCAGGTCTTTTCGCCGACATGCAATTCGAACTCGGTCCTGCTGACCAAGAATTCCTCGACAGCGAAGAGTTCAAAACCGGTAAAGAGAAACTACAATTTGAATGGGGTATCGTTGGTGGTGCTATCGACAAAAACTACCAAAAGCCTATCAAAGATGGTTTCCTCTCGATGATGGACAATGGTATTCTTGCCGGATACAGCATTGAGTCGATGAAAGTTCGAGTATATGACGGTGGAATGCACGCAGTGGATTCTAAGCCAATCGCCTTCGAACTTTGTGCGAAAGAAGGTTTCAAAGCTGCTGCCGGAAAAGCCGGTTCAGTCTTGCAAGAGCCTATCATGAAAGTCGAAATCATCACGCCGGAAGAATACACCGGTGCTGTGATTGGTGACCTCAACCGTCGTCGTGGATTGCCGAAAGGTCAGGAGCCGCGTACAGGTGGTGCCGTTTCTATTACAGCAGAAGTACCGCTTTCACAGATGTTTGGTTACGTGACCGACCTCCGTACCATTACATCAGGTCGCGCCAATTCTTCTATGGAATTTTCTCACTACGCTGATGTTCCTAAGAACTTGGCAGAGAAGATTATTGAAGAGGCTAAAAGCTAATATTACACAAGAGCATGTTTGAATTTTCAAACATGCTCTTTGTTTTTAATAGACTTTATTCTGAAATAATTTGTATTGCATGGAAATAAGGGTTTTTTCG
>JAHDEO010000290.1 GCA_020628725.1 Saprospiraceae bacterium | reverse complement strand
TTTTTGCTAATCAAGGCGGTCAAATATGAGTTATGCCGTCGCATAGGGATTGTTTTGCCAACGAAGAGTAGTGAAAAAAGACTATTTAGCTTCATACAAATTATTTCAGAATAAAGTCTAATGGTTAAATACGATTTAAAAAATCGCTTTACGGTGGCGTAAATCCCGTAAATTCATTAGTATTGCAACGTGAAACGTATAGCCATATTCGCATCAGGACGTGGAAGTAATGCTCGTCGATTGGTCGAACATTTTTCAGAAAGTGAAGTTGCAAAAATTGCTCTAATTGCTTCAAATAAAGAAAACGCGCCCGTATTGGAAATGGCATTAAAAAATAATATCCCAACATTGACATTCGATAAAAAGAAATTCAACAGCAAGGAATCAATTTTATTTCAATTAGAATTGATGAAAATTGATTTCATCGTATTGGCGGGTTTTTTGTGGCTCGTTCCGAAAGTGTTGATTGAGCATTTTCCCAAAAAAATAATTAACCTGCACCCTGCATTACTACCTAAATATGGAGGTAAAGGAATGTATGGAATGCGTGTACACGAAGCAGTACGTGCTGCAAATGAATCGGAAACAGGTATTACGATTCATTATGTAAATGAACATTACGACGAAGGCGATATTATTTTTCAAGCCAAATGTCCAGTCGAAGAAACCAATTCTCCCCAAGATATTGCCCAAAAAATACACGAACTTGAACATCTACATTTACCAATTATAATAGAGAAATTAGTAACGAGTAACGAGTAGCAAGTGCCGAGAAAAATATTTTGCGGAGCAAAATAAAAAACTCGTAGCTCGTAACTCGCAACTCGACCCATGTTTAGATTTGAAGAAATAACGCATTTATACGCATTGGCGATTATTCCCGTCTTGATATTCTTTTTTGTGATGGCAATGATGTATCGCAGAAGAGTCATCAAGCGATTTGGGGAAAGTCGGCTTGTGGCGCAACTCATGCCACAACTCGCAAAGTATAAGCATACCATCAAATTTATCTTACTTTCACTGGCGATGTGTTTACTGTGTGTGGCATACGCCAATCCACAATGGGGAACTAAGAAAGAGAAAGTGCGGCAGAAAAGCTCTGATGTATTTATTGCATTGGACGTGTCAGAGAGCATGATGGCACAAGACCTTCCACCAAGCCGACTGGATCGCGCCAAGCGATTTACCCAACAACTCATCAATGAACTCAAAGGCGAACGTATCGGTACGATTGTTTTTGCGGGAAATGCTTATCTGCAAATGCCTTTAACTTCAGATTATTCGTCGGCAGCCATGTTTGTCAAAACTGCCAATACACGTATGGTGCCTACACAGGGGACAGCAATTGGCGATGCCATTCGCTTGGCAACACAATCTTACGATGAAAGTGGAAAATTCCATAAAGCCCTGATTATCATAACGGATGGCGAGAATCACGACCAAGAAGCACTCGACCAAGCCAAAGCTGCGGCAGAACAAGGAGTACTTATTTTCACAATAGGCGTGGGAACAAGTGCAGGTGCGCCAATTCCAACATTTGAGAGAGGACAGAGTACTTACAAAAAAGACAAGCAAGGCACGACAGTCATTTCTAAGTTGAATGAGAGTATGTTGAGTAGTCTCGCGGCGGCAGGTAATGGAAAATATTACAACATCACGAAAGGCGATGAGGTCATCGAAACATTGCAAAACTATATCGACGCGCTTGAAAAGCAAGAGTTTGAGCAACGTACTTTTAGTGAGTATGAGAGTTATTTTCAGTGGTTTTTGGCGGCAGCTTTGCTGTTTTTACTCATTGAATTTTTGCTATCTTATCGAAAAAGTGCGTGGTGGGCGAAGCGGGATATTTTTAAGGTTTGACGAGTCACGAGTTTTTCAAAAGTTAAATAAAGCAACTTTACATTTTATATTTTCCAAAAACAATGGAAAAACAACTATCTTTCCAAGATGCAAATTCTACGCATGAGAAAGAATATTCTACTATTTTCACTACTCATACTGGTTCATTTTACCTATGCCCAAATCCAACTTCCTGATGACTTTTACGAAATCGAAGTGAGTGCGGGGTGGGATACACCCGTGGGTTTTACATTTGATGAAACGGGCAAAATGTACGTCTGGGAAAAGCCAGGACACGTACATATCATTGATACCAATGGTGTACGATTGCCCGAACCTTTGTTAGACATTCGAGAGGAAGTCGCGCCTTTTGGCGATATGGGTTTGCTGGGGTTTGCGCTTGACCCGAATTTTTCGGAAAACGGCTATTTTTACACGGCGTATGCAGTAGATGGGCATTATCTACGTCATTTCGGGACGCCCGAATATCATCCTGATACGACTCGCTTAGAAGCATCAATTGGTCGGGTGACACGATTTACTGCTGATGCTGCAACCAACTTTGAGACGATTATACCTGACAGTCGCAAGGTATTGATTGGGGAAAGCATTACGACAGGAGTTCCCTTGATGCAGAAAATTCACTCACCAGCAGCCTTGGTTTTTGGCACGGACGGAACACTCTTCGTCGCCTGTGGAGATGGGACTTCACTCCAAAATTTTGAAGAACAAGGTTTGGCAGATGGCATTATCACACCAAAAGAAGACATCAATTCTTATCGCGCACAACTCATTGACTCTCATAATGGTAAAATACTACGCATCAACCCGGAAACGGGCGATGGTGTGCCAAGTAATCCATTTTATGATACCGAAAATCCGCGTGCACCACGCTCACGCGTATGGGCGCTGGGCTTGCGAAATCCCTATCGAATCACCCTTCGACCGGAAACAGGCAGTCACTTTGAAGAAGATGGCAATCCGGGTGTTTTGTATGTCTCGGATGTGGGGTCGGGTAGTTTTGAGGAGTTGAATGTGGTGACAGAAGGCGGGCAAAATTTTGGTTGGCCCATGTACGAGGGCATGGTATTGCAAATCACCTATTTTTTCAATAAAACACCCAATATGGATGCGCCAAATCCTTTATATGACGAAACTATGTGTACAAAGGAGTTTTTCGATTTTCAGGATTTATTATTACAAGATTCGCAGCATGAACCTGTCTTTCAGAATCCATGTGATGAAGCGGAACTAATTCCTGATTCTGAACACCTATTTGTACATCAGCGTCCTTTGATTTGTTATAATAATAACAGTTGGTTTCCACCAACACGCACCTATACGCCGGGTTATGACAGCTTGGGTAATGCGATAGAAATCAGCGTCTTGGACGAGGCTTGCTTAGTCGAATCAGATACATTTACAGGGATTGCATTTGTACTTTCAGATTTTTATGAGCATACTTCATTTCCCGAAGAATATAGAAACTCGTTGTACGGATTTGATTATAAATTTTGGATAAAACGCTTCAATTTTGATGAGAACCACCAACTCTTGAGTGTAGAACCTTTTGCAGAACGAGTTAGCCTGATTACACATATGGGCGTACATCCGAAAGACGGTTGTTTGTATTTTTTCAGGATATGGTCTGACAAAATGTATAAGATATGTTACGGTGGAAATCCACCACCTGTGGCGGTGGCTGATGCAAACGTGTATTACGGCGCGAGTCCGCTGACCGTAGATTTTGATGCTTCGGCTTCTTTCGACCCAAATGGTTTGCCCTTGACTTACAGTTGGGATTTTGGGGACAACTCTCCTGCTAATACATCTATCAATCCAAGCCATGAATTTATCGCGCCGGATGGAAATCCGCATAGTTTTACCGCCGAATTAACAGTCACAGATAGCTTGGGTGCCGTCGGGACAGATGAGTTTATTATTTCCCTAAACAATACACCGCCACAAGTGGAAATTACGAGTTTTGAAGATGGCATGATTTATCCTGTTGGCGGACCGACCCTGCTTCCTCTACAAGCAGAAGTCATTGATAATGAACATTCAAATGACGAATTAAGCTACGCATGGCAAACCATTCTCCATCATAATACGCACTTCCACGCTGACCCTTTTGACAATGCAAAACAAACGAGTACTTTGATTTCTCCATTAGGTTGTGATGATGGAAATTATTATTATCAAATCAAATTAAAGGTCACAGATGACGCAGGGCTTTCTTCGGAAGATGAAAAATATTTGTATCCGAATTGTACCACACCTACCTTTGAAATGGGCGATATCTCGGCGGTAGCCGATGATGAAAAAATTACATTGCACTGGTCTACATTAATGGAAAATGGAACGGATTATTTTGAGATTCATCGTTCAGGCGGGGATTTTAATTTCGCTGGAATTGGTACGGAAAACGCAGTAGGGACAGCTACAGAACGCTATAAATTTGTAGACAATAACCCAATAAATGGCGTCAATGCCTATCGTTTAGAAGTCTATGATTCCGACGGCAATTATGATTATTCAAAAATTGTTTACGCGGAATTTCCGGACTTGCCAAGCATTTATTTATATCCTAATCCCGCGAATGATATGATTACTTTGCGCTTCACTGAAGTTGATAACTTGGCATTTTTTCATCTATATAATTATCTTGGTCAACGTGTCTATAATACGACATGGCGTGCTTATGGTGAAGCAGAATTTACACTTTCAGTTGCCGATTTGCTACCGGGTGTGTACATTTACACGATGAATGATGGGAATAATGTGAAGTCGGGAAAATTAATCATTGAGTAAGAAATTAGAAGTCAGAACGCTTCGCTGTCAGAAGTCAGACCATTTCATTGTCAGAAGTTCGATATTTTAGACGATATAGAGAAAATTCATGAGTTTTCTCTATTCGTCCAACTTCTGACAGCGAAGCGGTTTGACTTCTGGCAGTGCCAACAGTCTGACTTCTCAAATAGTAAATTATGAAAAAGCCACTGGTATCCCCCATAGACCGCAACTCCAGCGAAGAAACAGCAGAAATGGCGCGTTTTTATGACGAAACGCTTGGTTTTACGCCCAATAGCTTGTTTACGATGATGCGTCGTCCGCGCATTGCGCGTGCATTTTTGGAAATGAATCAAGCCGTAATGGAAAATAAAGGGCGCGTCACAAGTGCCTTAAAACGTCAACTTGCCTATCTTTCGAGTATGACTGCGGGATGCCGATATTGCGAAGCGCACGCCATACGAGCAGCAGAACGTTATGGTAGCGAGCAAGATAAACTCAACCATATTTGGGAATATAAGACCTACCCTGCATTTACGGATGCAGAACGTGCGGTGTTTGATTTTGCGATTGCTGCTTCTACAATTCCTAATGCAGTAGATGACGAAATCGCCGAAAATCTTCGCAAGCATTGGGATGATGGCGAGATTGTGGAAATTCTTGGAGTGACTGCCCTATTTGGTTATCTCAATCGCTGGAATGACAGTATGGGTACGCAACTCGAAGAACCCGCTGCGGATGATGGGGTGAAGTATTTGGAGAAGAAAGGTTGGTCGCGCGGGAAGCATCAGTATTGATTTTTGATTGGGTGATTTTAGATTTTTGACTGGCTTTCTCCATCAAAAATCTAAAATCATTTACCCAACTCTTTCAGAAGGTTTTGTGCTTTATCGTAATATTGACCGCTTTTGATTTTACTAAGGGCTGTTTTAGCTTTTTCAGGTTGATTTTGTTCGAGATGTACTCCTGCAAGATACCAATTGGCAGTAGAAACATAAACCGAGCTACCCGAAGCTATCTGCTCAAATGTACGGATAGCGGCATCTGTATCCCCAAGATAATATTGAGCATTGCCTTTGGCAAGTTGAGCTTCTATACTATCGGGATATTTTTCAAAAACAGGTATGGCAGCAGCATAATCGCCTGAATTATAGGCTTTTTGCGCTGCTATTAATGTTTCGTTGCCACCGCTTCTGTCCACAACTGCCAATTGGTAGGGCGCATCGAATGGTCGCACAAAATCAGCTTGCCAGGGTTGGAATATCAACAAAGCTATCAAAGCCGCTACCGCAAGTGCAACCACAGGTCGAAGCCATCCCAAGCCTGATGAATTGGCTTTTTCGTTTTCTTTTTCATTGGGTTGTAGTTGGACAACTTTGGTATTGTCTTGCTTGATTTTTGCGCTGCCTGTTTCTTGTATTGTAGTTTCTTTGGTAAAATATTTTTTACCCAATTGATTGAATAATTGTCCCAATTCAGCGTCTTCTTCTTCGTATGCGTGGGCAGTTTCGAGCGTCTTGTCCACATCTTTATAGAGTGCTACCTCCTCTGCCAATGCTTTATCTATCAGTAGTTTAGCTTCAAAGCCAGCAAGTGCTTCGCCCGTCAATTCTCCCTTAATATATTCGTCGATTTGTTTGTAATTAGTCATTTCCGTACAATTTTAGCTTGGCTTGTTAGATGCTTTTAGTTCACGGTACGCCGGCTGTTTTTTAATCAACTGATTCAGATTGCCTTTGCAGCGATGTATTCTTTGATTCACGCTGTTTTCGGAGGCATATCCCAATCGTTCCATAATTTCTTTTCGGCTAAGTTTTTCAAAAGTCAGGCGGAGGAGTTCGCGACAGTTTTCAGAAAGTTGTTCAAAACAACGTTTATACAATTGAAAACGGTCTTCATTAATGGATGTGTCAAGAGCAAATGTTTTACTCTCATCATTATATCGTTCTACTTCCTGTTTTATTACCTGCTCTTTATCACTTTTTCTTAATTTATCCAACCATCTATTTTTATAGATAAAATAAAAGTATCCCCCAAAAGGCACAGTCAATACAAGACCTCCTTTTCGCGCTCGTCGGATAATTGCCATCAAAGATTCTTGAAAAAGGTCGTCGGCATCTTGCTCATTACCATTATTTTTTTTGACAAAGTTGAGAACTTCCTTGTGCCATTTTTGGTATATCTCCTCTATCAGTGGTGCATTATTATTTAGTAAGGCATCAATATATTTTTGGTCGTTATGTGCTTGTACTATGCTCATTATCTACGGTTTCTATTTCCACAAAAATACTCAAAAGTCTTGTTGATGTAAAGTATCAACAAGCATATTTTTATCCTCCTGAAAATGTTTTTTTTATTTTTTTTCAAAAAGGAGGGTAAGAAATTTATGAGTAGTTCGATATAGGTGTGAATAAGGAGCTTACGGAGATTACAAAACGCTGATAGTCATGTTTTTATTTTAATGGCAATACAAAAACAATCAGTTCGCTCTTTTATTGAAAATCAAAAAAAACACGCTCAGTTTATCCACAAAATGTTGTACAACAGCCCCCATAAATCAATCTTTAATTCTATTAAACAATACAAATGATTGGATGAAAAGTCCTGTGTTTTCAGGCATTTACTGAGTTCAGAGCCGACACCGATTTCAGGCTGCTCTTCAGTGAGCTGCATGAAAATTGTGTGTAATTACATTCTATTATTTTTTATAAAAATTAATCAATTATTTAAATGGTTTTTAACCTAAATAAAAACGAAATTGAATTACCCCCTTTTAACAGGACATTGTCCAGCGACAATATCAATGATTATTTAACTATTAACTTGACAATGTTATGTTTTAAAAATTTAAATGTAATAGGACACGGATTGAACAGATAAAACAGATTTTAACGGATTTTGTATCCGTTTTCATCCATTCAATCCGTTGAATCTGTGTCCTATCTGCACTACATATATTTTTTATTTAAAGTTAACATTGTCAAGTTAAGTACATGGACACAATTATCTTTAATTTATAACGGCTTCTTTTTCCACTGTTTTTCCTCTAAAAATCCTTACGTAGCGTTGGCTATGCGCGAATTTTGAAAGAAAAAACAGCGAAAAAATAACCTCGTTCTAATTTTAAATCTAATTGTATCCATGTACTTAAACAAAAAAAGCATTATGAATTTGCAACAACATGCTAAAGGAGTTTTTCAACTATTGTTCATACTATTCTTTTGTACGCAAATATTACAGGCACAAAAGGCGGTTGACCAAGTTTTAAAGAAAAGCGCTACACAAACAATCTCATTAGACCATCAAGACCTCTCTACCAAATCCACTACATTTACACAAGTACTTGATTTGGGCGAATACGGTACGTATCAGCTTTCTCTCGAACAGACCAATTTGTTTAGTGATGGTTATTTGGAAAGAAGAGCCAACAAAAATGACGGTATGCAATTGCCTTCTACATTCAGAGGTACGATTCAGGGACAACCCAATACGCTTGTATCTTTGACGACGAGTGAGGGCTTTTTGAGTGGTTTTATTGACACCGAAGATGAGGTGATATTTTTTGAACCGCACAAAAACTTCGACACCAATGCAGCAACGGACGAATTAATTATTTACTATGAAAGCGATGTCATTGACCAGGGACATTCTTGTGCTGCAAATCATACCCACGAACAATCCGAACACATTGATAATCAAAGTAATCAAGTGAAAAGCGGAATGATGGGTTGTTATGAAGTAGAAATGGTTTTGGCGGCGGATTACGATATGTTCCTGAAACACGGTAACAGTACGCTTAGCCATATGTCATCAGTTTTGACTAATGTACAAGCCAATTACGACAATGAGTTCAACGACCCGATAACCTTTATTGTGGTGGATGATTACATTGCTACGAATACAAGTCTGGATATTTGGTCAAATACTACCGATGCTTCTGATTTGCTGGGTGAATTTGGAAACTCCGATGTATCCAATGTGCCTTATGACTTGGCTTCTTTGTGGGTCACTCGTGATATTGTAGGAACCAGTGCAAGCACAGTCGGTCTTGCCAGAACAAACGGAACTTGCAATTTTAGATACAATTTAATAGAGGATTCCGACGCATCTTCTGCTATCTTGAGTGTAGTCCTTGCCCATGAGATAGGACATAATTTCGGTGCTACACATGATGCCGAAGGCAGCTCTACGATTATGGCACCTTCTTTAAGTAATACTAATAGCGGATGGAGTATACAATCAGAAGAACAAATCAATGCCTTCTATCCCACAGCAACTTGTTTGTGTGCTACAGGATATGAAGAAATGGATTTGGCTATTGCTTCATGCACAAACTCAAGTGTTAGTGGAGATGAGATAACAATCAGTGGTCTAAGTATTAAAAATATTGGACCATTACCATCCGGCGCAACTAGAGTAGGTTGGTATATTTCTTCTGACAATACGATTACCACAGATGATTATCTGTTGGTATTCGGGAATCTCTCCTCCATAGCCCCAGGAATTACCACCTCATATAGTGAGTTCACTAGGAGCCTAAGCAATGTCCCCCTACCGGATGGTAATTATTACTTCGGTGTTATTATTGATTATGAAGATACTCTCATAGAGTTTAGTAAAGAAAATAATATTTGTGTATCACCTACGGCAAATATTACCATTGGAACGCCGCCAGTTCCTGAGCCCGATTTAATTGTCACCCCCCAATCTGTCACTCCTAGCACAGTAGCTTGTGGCGGTACGACTACAGCATCTGCCGTAGTCAGAAACAATGGTGCAGGAGCAGCAAATTCGGGTAGTC
>JAHDEO010000289.1:8458-9436 GCA_020628725.1 Saprospiraceae bacterium | reverse complement strand
TTAATTCCTATCACATTTCAACAAATATTAAACATAAATCATTCATCATTAACCATTAAAAAATTATCTTTGTATGAAACAACCTGAGCCACTATGCCTACTATCGAACACACCACTGCGTGGCAACAAGCCCGCACACTCGCTGACGAGGTGTATGCACAATTTGGTATCTCATTTGACATTGATTATGAGAACCAAACTTGTAGCGCGGCAACTTTGCTATCAAAGTCGCTGGCGCATAGTTTTGGGGAGGAAGATAAGGGAGAACAGCGACGCGCACTACTCCAAGCCAGAGGATATTGCGGTGACCTTGCCGCGATGATTCATTCCGGTATTAAGTTGAAAAAAATTACGCCCGAAAAAGCCGAAATATTGATAAAAAAATGCGACGAACTATCTGATTTAATTCAGGTGGTCATGAAGCAATATGGTTGACGGAGAACGGTAGACGGTGGACGGCAGACGGTGGACGGAGAGATTTTTTTTGTACTTTTTTAGAGAAAATTTTGAATTTAAAATGCTGAAAACCAAACCTATAAGGTTTTTAAAAACCTTATAGGTTTAAGGAAAAAATTCAAACTTTCAATTCTACTTAGTATAACTAAAAACGCTTTCCGTCCACCGTCAACCATCCACCGTCAACCGTCAACCGTCAACCCAAAAAGAACATATGCTACAACAACTGACAGCCAATACTACACGCCTTTCCACTGAAACGAAAAATGCCGTACTCACTCGTATGGCGGAGCTATTAGATGCTAATCGCGAAACGATTATCGCTCAAAATCGCGAGGAAGTAGAAGCCTACACAGGTAATGACCAATCTATGCGCGACCGCCTGAAAGTCAACGATAAAAAGGTGGACGGCATGATAAAATCTCTCCACGATGTACGCGCAGGTGCAGACCCCGTAGGCGTGATACGCTACGCACATACACGAGAAGACGGCTTGCGGATTGAAAATAAATCTGTACCGTT
>JAHDEO010000289.1:0-8448 GCA_020628725.1 Saprospiraceae bacterium | reverse complement strand
CGATGTACGCGCAGGTGCAGACCCCGTAGGCGTAGTGCGCTACTACACGCGAAGACGGCTTGCGAATTGAGAATAAATCTGTGCCATTCGGCAATATCCTTATCATCTATGAATCGCGTCCTGATGTGACGATTGAAGCGGCTTCATTAGCATTCAAGGCGGGGAATAAAATCTTGCTGAAAGGTGGTAAGGAAGCGCGGAAATCGAATCTGTTTTTGGTGGATATTTGGCATCAAAGTTTACGAGAAATGGGTGTCAGTACAGATTGGATTACTTATTTAAATTTCAATCGTAGTGAGACGCAGGAATATTTGAAAAATCGGGATTGTCCGGCTGATTTGATAGTGCCGCGTGGCGGGGAACGATTGATTGAATTTGTGCGTACTCATGCGCGTGTTCCCGTCATAGTGAGTGGGCGTGGGAATAATTTTTTGTATGTGCATCCCGATGCAGATTTGGAGGCAACATTAAAGGTGATTGTGAATGCAAAAACACAGAAAATCAGTGCTTGCAATTCACTGGATAAAGTTTTGATTCACAATGACTTGCCATATAAACAAGCATTTTTAAAAGAACTCACCGGAACCTTGCGTGAGAAGGGTGTAGAGATGCTTGCAGATGCGGCGGTTTCCGAATTAACAAATTTACCAAAATACGAAAATGAAGCGATTTGGGAGGAAGAATTTTTAGCCCTCAAAATGGTACTCGCACAAGTGGATTCGATGTCCAAGGCTATCCGATTAATTAATCAACACTCCGGCGGTCATTCGGCAACAATTATGACGGAAAATGACGACATCGCCGAGCAGTTTATGAACGACATTGACGCTGCCCACGTCTTCCATAATGCCTCCACCCGATTCGCTGACGGCGGACAACTCGGTCTTGGTGCAGAACTCGGTATCAGCACCGAAAAACTTCACCACAGGGGCGCACTCGGTTTGGAACAATTGATGACGAATAAATGGTTTATTTATGGGAAAGGGCATGTGAGGGGGTGATTGTGTAACGAGTGCGTCAACTCATATTCAAACTATTTCGCCTTTTATAAATAGCCAAATTGGAGAGTAAATTATGGATAAGTATGATTTCAGTGATGTTAGAATTAACGAATTGATTCCTCTGGAAGAGGCTATTGAAATAGATACTCCTACTATTTATTTTACAAATTCTACTGTTGAAAAATGCATTCAAGCAGTTGAAAAATTAGGTATTAAGCATATTTCTCTAGGTACAGATTCAATTGATTTTTTGGATGATAAAAGATTGAATAACATCAAAGGAATATATTTAAATGATGAGCTAAAAAATATTAGGCCTCTTTTTAAATTTAATAATCTAACCCACTTAGGGTTGTCAGATAGTATTAAAGATACTTTCGACTTTAGTTTCTTCCCTAATTTGATTTATTTATCAGGTCAATTCCCAAAAAGATACGTAAATTTTGAAGCACTAAAAAGTTTGAAATACACTTACCTATTTCAATATAACAAGCCTGACTTTTCGGACTTTTCAGATTTAAATAATTTAAGAAAAATTGAGATTTACTCCGTCAATTCAGAAAGTTTAGAAGGACTGTCTCAACTTGCTGAACTTCAAGAATTGATTCTTGATAAATGTCCGAAATTAGTCTCTGTAAAAGGATTATCCAAGAATAATTCAAAGTTAGAATGGATAAGGCTTCTCGATTGTAAAAAACTTAAAGACTGTAAATATTTGGGACATTTACCAAACTTGAAACACCTACAATTATATAAAATCAATCAGATAAATTCTTTTGATTTTTTAAATTCACTAACATCATTGGAGCGGATTTATATTCATCCGAGTAATACAGGTGTATTAAATAACGATTATTATCCTTTAATTGAAAAACTAAAAGAATTAGATTTAATCGACAACTTAAAAGGTTGGAAACCACTGAAAGATTACCTTAACAGAGAGGTTCGAATCATTGATTCTGATTCTAAAAACACCTCTGAATTATCTCTAATATTGGACAGTTTATCCGTGAGAAATTGGACAGAAAAATTGGAAAATGGATTGGATATTTATACTGTTGAAAACTGCGATAGAGCGATTAATATATTTTCTGACTTAATCAATAAATTAGAAACATCAAAGAATAAGTCCATTGAATACAAAGTCAATCTCATCAAAGAGAGTGTATTATCATTGAATAGACTAAATGAAGAACTTGGAGGAGGTTTCATTGAAACAAGAGAAAGAGAGGAACTTTGTAGTATATTTGATAATATCGCTGATTCCATAGGTATAAATGTTCAAGACTTCGGTGATGACATTGCATATCAATGGAGAAATTGGTAAAAAAGCACGACATCTGAACAACACAATGAGTAAATTGTGCAGCTTTTAATTTTCAATAAAAAAATGAAATACCTAACACTCACACTACTTTGCATATTCTCATTACAAAACATCATCACCGCACAAAATCAAGAAAATTACTGGAAAATCAGCGGAAAAAGCATCGTATTAGACCTCACAAATGAAGAGCGATTACCGTTGAATGATAACATCGAAATGGCAGGAAAAAATGTCGCTGCCATTATTTATTACGAAATAGATACCAGCAGAAATTTAACACTCTCGAAGGATATTATTTTCCCGCAATTAAGAATTTTCAACAAATCCAACGAACCCAATTGGAAAAAATACCGCGCTTATTTCAGGAAATTAATGAACGATGATATGAGTCCAGTGATTAGCCATAATAATTTGGTGATTGTTCCTTCGCAACTGGATTCTGTGAAAATTGGTGGTTTGATTAGCTTCCATTTCGCGCCTGTGAACGGCTTGCAAATGACCAAAACTATCTACCCTTCCACTGAAAATCGCTTGCTCGTAGAAGAATGGAATATCCGAAATATAAGCGACAAAAAAGCAAGCATAAATATTGCTAATTGCAAAGTAAATCTCGGAGAAACGGGCTACAAAGGCAAGTACCAATTCGAGGCATACAGCGATGCACAGACGAGCGTGATAATTACCCCGAATGATACTTACACCTTCGCAACGTACTACGCCGCCGCTTTGAATGATGAACGTGTAGAAAATTTTGATTATCAATTAGAAAAGAATAACAGATTAGATTATGTCCGTACAATGCGGGAAAATCTAATCCTCAAAACACCCGACGAAAACCTAAATATGCTGTTCTATTTTTCCAAAATCAGGGCAGCAGAAAGCATCTTTAATTCGTCAATGGGCTTGGTACATTCTCCGGGCGGTGGCAATTATTATGTCGGAATTTGGGCGAATGACCAGATTGAATATAGCGGACCTTTTTTTCCGTATTTGGGTTATGAAACGGGTAACACAGCCGCATATAATGCCTACAAAAAATTCCGGGAAAACATCCCCACTACTGATACACACATTCCTTATGCTTTTGAGGTGGACGGCAATTTCCCAATGACACATCTCGACAGAGGTGACGCGGCGATGACGGCTTACGGTACATCGCGTTTTGCCTTGCTTTCGGGCGATAAAAAGCAAGCCGCACAGCTTTGGGAACTCATCGAATGGTCGCTCGAATATTGCCACAAAAAACGCAATGAATACGGCGCAATCCAATCAGCATCAGACGAAATGGAAGGCAGAATCGAAACGGGAACTGCCAATCTTTCCACTTCAACCTTATATTATGGTGGCTTAAAATACGGCAGTCAGTTGGCGCGTGAGTTGGGTTTTTCGCGCAAAGCGAAAAAGTATGAAAAACGATTAGTCAAAATGGAAAAGGTGATAGAAGATTATTTCGGAGCGAATTTGGAAGGCTTGGACACATATAAATATTATGCAGAAAATCAACACCTTAGACATTGGATTTGTTTGCCTTTAACAATGGGCATCACCCAGAGAAAAGATGCGACACTAACCGCTTTATTCGATAAATTGTGGACAGAAAACGGTATTTTGGTACAATACAATCCCGATGAATCCAACGAAAATGCGACCTTCTGGGATAGAGCTACGCTCTACGCGCTGCGAGGCGCGTTCAAAGTCGGCGCAACTGATTTGGCACTCGACCGACTCACCAAATATTCTCAAAAAAGACTTCTGGGCGACCACGTTCCCTATCCCGTAGAAGCCTATCCCGAAAATAATATGAAGCATCTTTCCGCAGAGAGTGCTTTGTATTGTCGGATTTTTGTGGAGGGCTTATTAGGTTTGGAACCGGACGGTTTTTCTCGTATCAAATTGACACCTACACTGCCTTCGGAATGGAATTTTCTCGAATTTGAAAAGCTGTATATTTTCGGAAAACCCATCAATATTTACGTGAATCGAGAAGGTGATAAATTAAGATTGAAAATGACCGATAATGATGCCGTTATTTTTGATAAATTAGTGGACGAAGGGCAAGTTCTGGAATTTGAAATTTAGTGTATGTTTGGATATTCACTATATTTCCTGTAATTTGGATTTCATTTTTTATCTTAATCAAATCAATGGCAAAATTAGTTTTAGAAATATCAAATCAAAAAGATTTGGAATTGTTACTTTCTTTCGCTAAACGACTGAAAATAAATGTTTTAGAAGTAGATAAGCAAGAGCAATCTCCCGTTTTTTGGTTGGAGCAATTAGCTGAAATGGATAGCTTCAAGGATATTGATGACCCCGTAGAATGGCAGCGAAACATCAGACAAGAACGTTCACTCCCATTTAGAGATTGACCCATGATTATTGATAGTAACATCATTATTTACGCCTCTAAACAAACCTTTCCTTCGTTAATTTCATACTTAAAAAAGAACGAATCTTCTTTGACAACTTCCACTATTTGTAAGATAGAGGTATTAGGTTATCATCAATTGAAAAAGATTGAAACACAATATTTGGAAAACTTCTTCAATGCGATTCGGGTGCTACCTATTGATGAAGATGTTGTCAACAAAGCAATTGAGTTAAAGCAGAAAAGGAACATCGCCACACCCGATGCTATAGTAGCTGCAACCGCCTTAGTTTACGACCTGCCTATCTTAACTCAAAATAAAAAGGACTTCTCCCAAATTGAATCATTGAAAATTTATGCAGTTGAAGATTTAGATATTTGAGTAACGAGGGAAAAATAAGTTGGACAATCTGACGAGATTATTTTGTTCTTAGTTTTCGTCTTGAAAGAAGGCGTTTATCGGGATAAATAACTGATTTTAAGGCGAAAAATAAGGGCAAAAGAAGCCGTCAGTTGTTCAAGTTATTTTTTCCTCGTTACTGAGCAAACATAAAACAGGATAGCAATAAATCAATGCAAACAATCATCTTAAAACTCGGCACCTCCACCCTCACACGCGGCACAGATCGGCTTTCGCGCGGCAAAATTGAGGACATCGCACGGCAAGTCTTAGCACTTCGGGATAAGTATAAATTCATCATCGTATCATCTGGCGCGATTGCGACGGCGCGGCAATTTATTGAATTACAGGGCGGTTCGCCGATAGCGGTCAAGCAAGCATTGTCGGCAATTGGGCAACCTGTTTTGAGCAAAATTTATCAGGAAATTTTCAATGATTTCAACCTCAAAACGGCACAATGTCTTGTCAATTACCGCGATGTGGATAGCGAAAAATCCCGTCAAAATATCACCAATGCCATCAACGTCTTGCTCGAAAACGACTACATTCCCATCATCAATGAAAACGATACCGTAGCCACCGACGAAATTCAATTTGGCGACAACGATAAACTCTCCGCACTCATGGCGGCTTTGTTGGGCGTAGATTTGCTCGTCATCGCCTCCGACATCAACGGCTTATACGATAGCGACCCCAACCAAAATCCCAACGCAAAAATTATCACCGAAATCAAGGACATTGCCCCCTATAAACACCTCGAAAAAGACAGCGACAACGGACTCGGCACGGGCGGTATTCGCTCCAAACTCATTGCCGCAGATATTTGTCTGAAAAACAATATTGAGATGTGGATTGTGAATGGTTTTGAGGATAAATTTTTGGAGAAAGCGGTGACGGGGGAAATGGTATTTACGCGAGTAAAAAAGTAGTTTTTTGAAATAAGTGGAGTAAATCATAACTTTGCGATTGGGCAAACACATATTTGCTTTTTACTAAAAAAAGAATGAAAAAACTATCTACATCCAACCTAAAACTCGGCATTATCGCCGGTGGGCAACTCGGCAAAATGCTCATTCAGGAAGCCAGCAAATGGGATATTGAGACCTACGTAATGGATGGCGATGAAAATTGTCCCGCCCGACATATTGCATCACACTATGTCAAAGGAAGTTATTTGGATTTTGATGACGTATATAATTTTGGAAAATTAGTAGATGTATTAACCTTTGAAATTGAGAGTGTTAATGTAGCCGCGTTAAAAAAACTCCAATCCCAAGGAATTCAAATTTCGCCCGACCCGCAAATCTTGGAATTGATACAAGACAAGGGTTTACAAAAACAATTTTACGAAAAAAACGCCATTCCCACCTCTCCTTTCCGACTATACGAATCTGCCCAAGCCATCCAAACAGACATTGAAAACGGAACGATTAATTTTCCATTTGTACAAAAACTAAGAAAAGGCGGCTATGACGGACGCGGCGTGGCGGTTATCAATAATCGGGAGGATTTGTCGAAGCTGCTGCCGGGGGCATCGTTGGTGGAAGAAAAAGTTGAAATCGTCAAGGAAATATCCGTCATTATAGCCCGCAATGCAAGTGGCGAAATGAAGTGCTACCCACTCGTCGAGATGGTATTTGACCCGGCTGCCAACCTTGTCGATAAACTCATTTGCCCCGCATCCATCTATACCGAACAAACGGAAGAAGCCCTCAATCTCGCCAAAAAAATCATCGAAACGCTCAACATGGAAGGCTTGCTGGCAATTGAGTTTTTCATTGATTCGAGGGGCAAAGTCATCGTCAACGAAATGGCACCCCGCACCCACAATAGCGGACATCACACCATCGAAAGCGTGATTACCTCACAGTTTGAGCAGCAACTTCGCGCCGTCTTAAATCTGCCACTCGGTAGCACTCACCTCAAATTGCCTTCGGTGATGGTCAATATTTTGGGCGAAAAAGGCTACGAAGGACCGCCGATATACGAGGGTTTGGCGGAAAGCATGGCGATTGAGGGCGTAAAAATCCATTTATACGGAAAAAAAGTAACCCGACCTTATCGCAAAATAGGTCATGCCACCATATTGGCATCCTCACTCGAAAATGCCCTCAAAAAAGCCCAACAAGTCAAGCAATTAATACGAGTAAAATCATGGGAAAAAAAATAAGCATCGTCATGGGTTCGGACTCCGATTGGAACGTGATGAAAGCCGCCGCCGACATCCTTGACACCTTCGACATCGCCTACGAAGTGGACGTGGTATCGGCACATCGCACCCCCGAAAAACTGTACGAATTTGCCACCAACGCACACACACGCGGCATCCGCGCGATAATCGCGGGGGCAGGCGGTGCGGCGCATCTGCCAGGCATGGTTGCGGCTATCTCGCCCCTGCCCGTCATCGGCGTACCCGTCAAATCCCGCAATTCGATAGATGGTTGGGATTCGGTCTTGTCTATTTTGCAGATGCCGGGTGGCGTTCCCGTTGCCACCGTTGCCCTCAATGGGGCTAAAAATGCAGGCATTCTTGCCGCCCAAATCATCGCCGCCGGAGACGATGCGATACTTGATAAAATCATTCAATATAAACAAACACTAAAGGAACAGGTCGCTGCGAAAGCAGAAAAGCTGAAAACTGATATGTGATGGATGCAATTGAAGATTGCTTTCAAAACAAGCGCGAAACAAATGTGCCCAAAGCGAACTCTCGCCAGACGAATCCTTTTTCTCCGAAGCGAATATTCCATGCCATAAATCACCATACTTCAAAAACAACCTTCGTCTGCCGAGTAAACCCTGCAAGCAAACTTAAACGGATAGCTGAAATTCTCCCACAAAACAAGCGCGAAACAAATGCGATTTTTTTATTTTTTATGAAAAAAAGGGTACGCCGAACCTTTACATAAAAAAGCACGACACCACCATCATTACCAACACATTCAGACCGCATCCTTTCACATTCATCATCAAAGAAATATCTAACATATCATCCCGCTCCAAATATACTTTATCTATCACCCTGCTTTCTTGCTAATTAAGGTTCAGTTATCGAATATACTTCAACATTTTTGATTTTTGGAACTTACACACCCAACTTGGGTTAACACCTTATTAACATCCAACTTCTTTTCAAAAAAATCAAAAATTCCCTAAATTTGCCCACCGAAACGAGAGGTCAAACGGTTTGGGCTTTCTTTCCTTACCTGATATCCTCTTTTCAAAGTTCAATAAAAAAATGGTTCAACACTCCTGCGTCCAACTATGGACTACGGACTAACAACTATCGACTATTCATGAACATCAAAATACAAAATCTCACCAAGCGATACGGCGCACAAAAAGCGGTGGA
>JAHDEO010000288.1 GCA_020628725.1 Saprospiraceae bacterium | reverse complement strand
GTCAATCTCAGTGAGCGTCAAGGTCAACGCAATTGGAGTAGTTACTGCCAAAAAGGTCTATCAGGCTTACTGGATATTCCCAAAGGTGGCGCTCCCTGTAAGTTGGACAATAGTCAATTAGAGGCTTTAGAGGAACGGCTCAAGGAAGATGACATCCAGTTTTTACATCAGGCAGTCTCTCACGTTAAGCAGACCTATGGAAAATCGTATACTCCTGCCGGGATACATTTTTTGTTCAAACGCTTAAAAGTCAAAAAAAAACCGGACGCCCCTGCAATATCCAACAAGACAAAGAAGGTTTAGCGGCATTCAAAACTAACTTCAAAGCATTGGCAAAACCCTTTGAAAAACGTGTTTTTTTTGAGGATGAAATGAGAGCCGGTAACAGAACCGCGCTCAAAAGACGTTGGACACCTCAAAAACATCGCCCTATCACCCCTGTCAAGATAGGCTATGATTTTGTGTATCTCTACGCAGCACTCAATCCTTATGATGGGGAGTTAATTGCTTTACTATTACCCAATATGACCAACGAGTGTTTCAAATGTTTTATGGACTTCTTTGAGCAGTGTACTCGTGATAAATATGGGCGGGATCCCGTCTTAATCATCGCTGATGGTGCCACCAATCACCAAGAAAAACTCATTGAAGTGCCATACATTCGTTTGGAGAAATTACCAAGAGCCTGTCCGGAGCTGAATCCCGCAGAAAGGTTCTTCGAAGAACTTAGGACAGAATTGAGCAATCGAGTACTTCACACTATTGAGCAAGTCGAAGAATTATTATGTGAAATACTCCAAAAATACTACGAAAAGCCAGAGTTAATTTCCAGCTTGACGCTTTTTCCATATATACGACATTAATTATTTACAACCGTATCAGTAGTTCAGACCATTCAAAATAAGGGCAAACGCATGAAAGTTTATTGTGGCAAATATTGAGTACCTAACGGCACTCCAAACTTCTTTTTGATGTTTTTTTACCGATATTTTGTTCCTAACGGAACATTTTCGTGCTTGAAATGCCTCGTTAGAGTTGTAAATCCCGACGAATGACGGGGGCAGAAGGTCGGTAGCATTTGATAAAAAGTAACATTTTTCATTGTCCCATCGGGACAAAATATTTTCATGCGTTTGCCCTTATTCGCTTCTCTCCAATCGCCACACCACCATATCATGCAAACAACCGCCTTGATACGCATTATAAATGTATAACTCCAAACGATTATCCGCCCAATTTGCCTCATATGCACTGTAAAAAGGATAAGTTTGTATTTGAATAGTATCACCATTTACAATGGCATATGGAATAGGTGTCAATCCTACTGCCGGATCCATAAAAACGGGTTGCATATCTGCTCGTGAAACCGAAAAATCATAATCCGAAGCACTTGCCGCAAGTCCAAAATTACCATCATAGAGGCAAGTAGTCGTCGTTACTTGAATCCCCATCGGGAAGAAAAAGTCGGTTGTATCTGTAGCGTTACAATTCAAAATTAAGGAGTCCAATGAAAAACGATAATGCGGACTATTGTCACAAGCAATATAAATGTCACCATAATAAACCGTTGTTTCATCAGCAGGACTCGGCGGTTCGTTCATTCCCTCATCACAATTCAAAAAGATGTGACACGAAATCAACGCAATTATATAACTCAAGTTACGAGTTAGCGAGTTACGAGTTGCGAGTTGGCTAAATAGAAATGAAAAAGAGATATTTTTGAGTTTATTTCCTTCAAAATGTTCTCTTCCAATCCGTTTGAGAACTATCAATCCGTCACCCGCAACTCGAATAATATAAAGTCTAAAATTCATCATTAATCGCTTTTGATTACCTATAAATAAAAGGAAAATTCGTATTTTTGCCCTTGCAAATTACCCATTTGTAGAATATTTTTATTATTTTGTCAGAATTAGTTTTATCAATCTAAACAAAATCTTATTCTATATTGTAATTTTGAATGAAGAATGTTGAATTTTGAATCGTAAATCATGGAATTTATCAACACATTCAAAATTAACTCATTCAAAATTCAGCATTAAACATGTTTAAAAATCTTAAATCGCTTTTTATCGTCGAGGACGAAACATCGGCTAAGCCGAAAAAGCCTGCACCCGATAAAAAGAAGTCTGCAAAAAAAGAAAGTAAACCCGCAGATAAGAAAGATGATTCGGCGGCTAAAAAGCACATCCCACCTCCACCACCACGTACGGACGGCAGTGGGCAAGTGACAGAAAAATTCACCACAATGTTGCTCAAAGCCATCGAAGCCAACAACATAGACGGCTTCGACTATATCGAATTCAAGGAGGCGATTCAAGGCACAGATGGCATGGGCATGAGCGAAGAAATGCGCTACAAGTCAGCTTTTGCCGTAGCAAAGACAATGGGAGTAACCTCCGATTACCTCATCAAAACAGCACAAGCATACGCCAGTGTGTTGGCGAAAGAAGAGAATAAGTTCTTACAAACGGTAGAACGCCAAATCCAACAAAGAGTAGGACAGCGCAAAGACATGTTGACAAAGTTGGAGCAAGCTATTCAACAAAAAAATCAAAGGATTGAAGACTTAAAGAAAGAAATTGAAGAACATAAAAAACTCCTCGAAAAAACTAAGCAAGAAGTCTCCGGGGCACAAGATAAAATATTGGCAACCAAAGCAGATTTTGAAGTCTCTTACCAATATATTCGCCAACAACTGGATGACGATATTTCAAAAATGAAGCAATACTTAGCCAATGAAAAGGCTAATTAATTAAACTTGAACTTAAATTTTATCAGTATAAATATGGAAATGAACGATTTCAAACCCAAATCATTTTGGCAACGTCCTGAAGGAATCACAGGAACAATATTCGCAGTGGGCATTGCCGCTGCGGTAGGGTATGGACTTTTCTTAATAGTTCCTCCACTATTACAAGGTGCGCTTACTCTATTACAACTCGCCCTTGTACTTATGGCACTCGGTGCAATCGTTTATATGGTACTTGACCCTAAGATGCGTGCGCTTGTGAGCTATGGCTACAAAAGTGTCATGCGTTGGATTACAGGGATTTTTGTGCAAATTGACCCGATTGGTATTCTTCAATCTTACGTAGACGACCTCAAATCAAACCTACGTAAAATGAACAAGCAAATCGGTATCCTGCGCGGACAGATGCACAAGCTGCGCGAAACAATCAATACAAATCAAAAGCAAATTCAGGCGAATCTCAACCTCGCCAGTCGTGCCAAGCAAACCGACAAACGCGCTCAAATGGTCTTGAAATCGCGCAAGGCAGGGCGTCTCAAAGAGTCGAATGTGCGCTTAGAAGATTTGTACAAGAAAATGGAAGTTCTCTATCGCGTACTCACACGTATGCACGAGAATTCGGAAATCATGCTCGAAGACGTAGTAGACCAAGTAGAGGTCAAAAAGCAAGAACGCGCCGCGATTCGTGCCAGCCACTCTGCGATGCAATCTGCCCGTAATATCATTTCCGGTAATAAAGACAAGCGCGTCATGTTCGACATGGCACTCGAAGCTGTAGCAGACGATGTAAGTCAGAAAATTGGTGAAATGGAACGCTTCATGGATATGTCCTCTAATTTCATGGATTCTATCGACTTACAGAATGGTGTATTCGAAGAAGAAGGCTTGGCAATGCTCGAAAAATGGGAAAAAGAAGGCGAATCCCTCATCTTGGGCGAGGAAAAAGATATGTTGTTATTGGAGGCAAATAATGACGATGTAGTACTTGACCTTGAAGCAGAACCACAGCGTGTGAAACAAAAAGACCACGCCAATCAGTACGACAATTTGTTTGATTTTTAATTGAAAATTAAATAAAAATATACGCAGCCGTTTTTGATTATTTTTTTGAAATAATTGAAAACGGCTGTTTTTGAAATACCTGTAAAAATCATTCAGAATTCATTCATTTAAAATTCAAAATTACAACTAATCACCAATCACTAATTAACTAATATCATGGCAAAGCGATTAACAGCATTTTCAAAATTACTCATAGTATTACTTATTATTGGGGCAATTGTATTCGGTTTGAATCAAATCGGCGCACTCGACAAAATCATCAATAATGACGGCGGTGGCGATAACAACATCTCCAATGTCGATAGAGACCGCGACAACAGCAATACCAACACAGAACCAAGACGTGTCAAAGACAACAGAGGTGGCAGCAGCGACGATGTTATCAATGTCGGCGTTGTAACTTGGGGTGGCTACGCAGGTGGTCAATACTTCAACGAAGGCTTCAGTGCCAACACCAAATCCCGTTTCTATAAGGACTATGGTTTTAAGGTCAATTTTAAAGTAATGGACGACTTTATAGCCTCACGTAAGGCTTTTGAAAACAATGAGGTCGATTTATTGTGGTGCACTATTGATGCTTTTCCGACAGAATCAGGTGTACTAAAAGGCGACCCCAAGATTGTATTTCAAGCTGATTGGTCACGTGGTGGAGATGCTATTGTGGTCAAGCGTGGTATTCGTAATATATCTGACCTGCGTGGTAAAACCATTACCTATGCCCCAATGACGCCCTCTCACTCTTACCTCATTAAATTACTTGATGTAGGCGGATTAGGAATGGACGATTTCAAACACTTCCCTACAGCCAGTGCCATAGATGCTGCTGCCGCATTCAAGAGTGGGAAAGCTGACGCAGCCGTTGTATGGAGTCCTGATGACGAAGATTGTATTCGTAAAGTTCCCGGTTCAAAAATCCTTCAAAATAGTCGTTCGGCAAGTAATATCATTGCAGATGGATTTATGGCAAAAACTTCATTTATCGAAAACAATAGCGAACGCATACAGCAATTATATGAAGGTTGGATGAAAGGCGCTGCTGAAATCAATTCTTCTGAAAGAAATAAAGCTAAAGCTGTCGCAATTCTCGCTGAAGGACTTGGGATTCCATCAGTAGATGCAAGTCTCGCTATTGATAATGTACGTCTTACAACACATGGCGACAACCTTGACTTTTTTGGATTAAATCCTGCATACAAAGGTAAAACAGCCGAAGATATTTACAGGGAAATGAAAGAGCTATATATTGATGTGGGTGAAAAAGGTTACCCTAGTAAAGATATAGGTAACGAAATAGTAACTTTCACCAAAAAAGCTCCTCGATGGAGAACAGTCTCTTACCGAAGTGGCATACAAGCAACCAAATTGAATGGAAAAGTCCATGAAGCTGAATCCATCGAATTTGCGCCCGTCACTAAAGACGAGGAAAGTAAACCTGCTATCGCTACCAAGCGAGCAAGTATCAGTTTCCGTACAGGCGAATTTCAACTAGATGATAATGCCAAGCGTATCATTGACCTTGAATTTGCGGATATCGCCAAAACCTTTGGAGGGGCGCGTATTCGTATCGAAGGTAATACGGATAACACAGGTAATTACGCCAACAACGTGACGCTTTCTAAGAAACGCGCTCAGTCTGTTGCCAACTATCTCCGCGACACTTATAATATGGACATCAATCGCTTCATCGTTATCGGAAATGGTCCCGACAAACCTGTTTGTAGCGAAAACTCAGATTCTTGTAGAAGTAAAAACCGCCGTACTGACTTTGAGTTAGTTGGTGCGTAAATATCATAACCACTAAGGACACGAAGTACACTAAAAACTAATAGAACGCAGAGTACACGAAAGGTTAATAAGAATTTTTTAGTTGCCTTTGTTTTCTTCTGCGTCCTATATGTCTTCGTGCTTTTAGTGCCCTTAGTGGTTACACCAATCACGAATTAACGATTCACGAATCACGCACTATGTTCCAATCACTATTTAAGCTCAGAGGCGACCTTAGTTCCCAACAAAAAATTATACTTGGCATACTTGGTATCATACTAATACTTGCCGTATGGACTGCCCTCGCTTACGGTAAAGCGACCAAGCAACCCGTCTTCGAGCGTAGCAGCAAGGTACTTCCGCCAATGGATATGCCTGCACAGCAGCGCGACTCCATCATCGACGCACAAGAACGCGCCGACTCTATCGCCGCCGCCAATGCCACCGAGTTTGAGTGGGTCTATCCTATACTGCCGCCACCGCAAGATGTCTTTTTCTCTTATCCTGATTTGGTTCAGAATGACAATCTGGTCAAGAACAGCTTTAAGTCCTTGTGGCTCAATATCAAGGGTTACATTTGGGCGATATTGATTGCCTTGCCCGTTGGTTTTCTCATTGGACTACTGCCGATGTTTCGGGGGATGTTCAATCGACCTGTGGAGGCATTGCGCTACCTGCCATTGACCGCATTGACGGGGGTATTTATGGCATGGTTTGGAACAAGTGATAAGATGAAGGTGGCTTTCCTTGCCTTTGGTATTTTGGTCTATTTGCTGCCTGTTATTGTGCAACGCATTAATGAAGTCAAAGATGTGTATCTCAAAACGGTGTTCACCATTGGCGCGACTCCGTGGCAAACCATTCGTACCGTCTATATTCCTTCTGTGATGTCGAGGGTGTGGGATGATATTCGCGTATTGACCGCGATTTCGTGGACTTATATTATTGTGGCTGAATTGGTGAATAGTTCCGAAGGCGGTGTGGGTGCGATGATATTCATCAAGTCTCGTTTCTCTCAGATGGAAAAGGTATTTTCTATTCTGCTGGTTATCATTTTAATTGGTTTATTGCAGGATAGATATTTTGTTTATTTAGATAAAAAATTATTTCCATATAAATATAATTCGGATACAACAAAGAAAGATTCGCTTGTTGGCAACCTACTTCGTTTAGTCTTCACTACACTTGCAGGATTGTTTTTATTATCCTTCTTATTTAAAGATGTCGTTATGGACTACATTGGAGATGGTTTTTATGTGTTGATGCTATTGTCCATTATTTATTTAGCAATTGAGGGTTGGATGTGGTATAAGGCGAGGCAGAATCAAGTGCAAGTGCAAGTATCAAGTGCAAGTTCAAATACTTGATTTGGCGAAGCCAAATCCCATTTTAAAACATAAAAGGAGGTTGCTTGCAACCTTCCGAAACTTGAACTCGTGTTTGACACTTGTATTTGAACTTTATTATGGACAACAAAAAATATGATTTAGAAGATAGGTTTGTCGAATTCGCCGCCTTGATAATAAAACTTGCAAAAAAATTTCCGAATGATATTACAGGAAATAATCTCGGTAATCAAATTATACGTTCTGCAAGTAGTACAGCTTTGAACTTTGGCGAAGCGCAAGGCACTTCCTCCAATAAA
This sequence comes from Saprospiraceae bacterium, assembly GCA_020628725.1. Taxonomy (GTDB): domain Bacteria; phylum Bacteroidota; class Bacteroidia; order Chitinophagales; family Saprospiraceae; genus JAHDEO01. Next base: position 2,239 of record JAHDEO010000288.1, on the reverse strand, counting down.
GACTACATTCATAAAGCCTCAATTGTGTTAAAAGAACTCAAAGAAACCAGAGTCAACCTGAAAATTTTGTCCAAAGTCGAATATGGAGATAAAGAAGTAAGAGATAGATTATTGGATGAAGTAGAACAACTAATAAAAATTACGGCTACAATAATCAAGAACAAAAAGTCCAAGCCTTATTGAAAAGAGGTTGCTTGCAACCTCCCGAAACTTGAACTTGCGCTTGATACTTGTACTTGAACTTAAATTTATGTTGGATTTCAAAGAAAAAGAAGGCTACCGCAACATCATCGAATTACGCAACATCAAGCAAACGTATGATGATGGCAAAGTCGTTATCATCGAAAATCTGGATTTTCTTATACAAGATAAGGAAGGTCAAGGCGAATTCATCTGCGTCTTAGGGATGTCCGGCTGTGGAAAATCTACTTTGTTGCGCTATATCGCAGGCTTGCAGAAGCCGACGGAAGGCATCGTCATGGTCAATGGCAAACCCGTTTCCAATGACAATCGCGTGAGTATGGTCTTCCAACAATACTCTTCGCTACCGTGGATGACGGTTTTGGATAATGTGGGTTTGGCACTACGCTACAAGGGTGTTTCCAAAAAGGAACGCGACGAAAAAGCGATGGAAATCATTGAAATGGTCGGCTTGGCAGGACACGAGAAGAAGTACGCGCAATATCCTAATCTCTCTGGTGGTCAATTGCAACGGGTAGCCATTGCACGTAGCTTACTTGCTAATCCGCAAGTCCTACTCATGGACGAACCTTTCGGCGCACTCGATGTAAAAACCCGCCTTCAAATGCAGGATTTATTGCAGGATATTTGGAATAAATTTCACTCTACGATTATCTTTGTGACCCACGATGTACCCGAAGCAGTATACCTCGCGGATGACATCTACATTATGAAATATGCCCCATCTCGCTTCGTTGAACATATCCATATCGACTTACCCCTCGAACGCAATCGCTACACCAAACGCGACCCGCGTTTTGTCGAATTGGTACACGAAGTAGAAGACAAAATGATAAACGTTGCAGACGGAATATTCTCTAATGCATAATTGAGAATTTATAATTGATAATGATTCGTTATCAATTCTCAATTATCCATTTTCAATTCAAACAAATGGCAAAAAAGAAAAAGGCAAAAAAGCTCGAACCCACTCAATCTACGGTCAATCAATCTACAGGGAATCGCGCCGCTACATCAACCCGAAAGAAAAAGAAAAGCAATATGAACCTCAAGCAAATTCTAATCGTTGGAGCTTTGGCATTGGCAATGCTAGCTTTCATTATGCAACCTGTGATTCGTTATATGAACTCCGGCGGTTCTACTACCGAGACAACAAATAACACAACAATGAATGAAACGAAAGCCGACGCACCTCCCGGTGGCGTGGAGCCACAATTCCGTAAAGACGGTGAACTTGCCTTCTTGAGCAGCGACAAAAGCGAGACTTTAGAAAACATTGATATTGAAATCGTTAAAGATGAAGCAAGCATTACACAGGGCTTGATGTGGCGTAAATCTATGGACGAAAATCGTGGGATGTTATTCTTGATGCCGCAGATGGGTCCGCAGTCATTTTGGATGAAAAACACTTACATTCCGTTGGATATTATTTTTATTAATCACAATAAACAAATCGTCACGATTCAGAAAAATACGACGCCACTTTCTGAGAAAAATGTAAAATCTTCACAAAATGCTCAATATGTATTGGAAGTGAATGCAGGGTATTGTGATAAGTTTGGGATTAAGAAAGGAGATTTTGTGAGATGGCAGGGAAACTAATCTAAAACGATTTTGCAAGTCGTATTTTTTGACGATTTGCAAAATCGCTTTACGTATTCACAATTTCAAACCAACACCAATTCTGAATTGAAATACATTATCAAAAAAATTAGCATGTGTATCTGTGATTACACGCTCATCTTGAGTGAGTACCGGATTGTCTGTGCGAATCCTAACTCCAAGTACATTCACCGCCTCAATCGGTAAATTCACATCAACAAACCACTTTTTACCAATATCATACGTATATCTGGGTATCAAATGTAATCTTGTTCCGAAAATATTGCTATTCACAGGGAAGTTGGTGCTTGTGAATGGACTTATTCTTGCATAATCGAAATATGGTTGTAAAGACGCTCCTAAAAATAAACCATGACGCAATTCATTTTTCAATAAATTAAACGCAAACTCATAGCGTAGTGCCATGCCAACACCT
>JAHDEO010000287.1:1164-9469 GCA_020628725.1 Saprospiraceae bacterium | reverse complement strand
GGTGACTTTTCAATCCAACTTTTTTACAATTAGCCAGATAAACAGAGTTAGATTCTGAATTTGGAATCTGGAGCAGGTTTGGGGGAATTGCTCCACCGTTATCCTTAAAATTAGAACTAATATTATGACCTGATGGTCTTTCGGTTGGCTTGTAATATTTTTCAGGATCTTCAAGTAATTTTTTCATTCTTCCGCTATAAGGAGTTAAAACTTTAGTAACATCTGCTTTGGGAAAAGGAGTTTTTGAGAACCACCAAACGTTGTTTACAGCATCTTTTACTCTAATTTTTCTTTTATTGACCCATTCAATCGGGCTTGGTAATTTTGAGGGATTAAACCAATAAAAATCTTCTGCAAGATGAAAGCCTAATTCATCACAAAATGCAATTGGGATTCTGAAATTATAAAGACTTCGTACAGGCAATCCTTTTTTATAAGCACCTCCCAAATCCAAAACAAAACTTCCTGTCGGCTTTAGTTTTTCATAAACCAATTTCGCAAATTGGGTCAGCCATTCGATGTATTCGGGTTGGTCTTCATTGCCATATTCCTTTTTTCTAAGCAATGCAAACGGAGGGCTTGTCATTACTAAATCAATACTATTATCTTCTAAAGAGGAAAGTAACTCCAAAGAATCTCCAGTAATCTGAGTTCCGTATTTTGTAGTATATGATTTCTTCATAAGGCAAATATCGTAAAAAAACCTAAAACTCCGAATATATTCGGAGAGTTTCTCCGATTATATTCCACATTTTTGTTGACATGGAATTACTCAACAAAATAGAAGATTTATTGCAAGTTTTAGCAATCAACGTCGTAAAATATAGAAAACAATTGGGCTTCACACAAGAAGACCTCGCATACAAAGCCGACATTGATAGAACTTATATTGGTTATATTGAAAACGCAAAACAAAATATCTCAATTGAAAAATTATGTGCGATTGCAAAAGCATTGAAAGTTGATGTTTCGGATTTATTAAAAAGAGAAAATCAAACGAATATTGCAAAAGAATCGGATGAAGGAAATGGTGCTATTGAGATTTTTAACTCAATATTCCCCTCTTTACAAATGCTACAAAATTTGGCGACCAAGAATGGGATAAATGATATTTTTCAAGACAATGGAGGAAAACTCCTTCAAGTATTACTCATTACAGGACTTCGTGATTTACCCGGAAGAGAAGGCAATGACGCTATTGATGATGAGGGCAACGAATATGAACTCAAATCCGTAAATGTAGCCCTCACAAAAAGTTTTTCCACTCATCATCACATGAATCCAACTATTATAGCAAAATATAGAAAAGTTGATTGGATTTTTGCCGTTTACAGAGGAATTGAAATATTAGAAATATATAAACTTACGCCAATTGACATAGAGCCATACTATGCCAAATGGGAAACTAAATGGCATAAGGACGGAGGAAAAGATATTAACAATCCAAAAATTCCATTGAAATACGTCCGTCAAGTAGGAATATTATTGTACGAAAGTGACGGAACGGGAAAAATTAAACGAATCAAATTAAACAACAACGACTAATCAACTCATTCCCAAAGACTTAACCTCACCCAAAACATACCTCGCACTACGCACCGCCCCATCCATATATCCGGGAAATTGCTCCGCAGTTTCCGAGCCACCTATGAATAATTTGCCATTACAAAAAGGCTTTCTCAAGACAGGATGACCGTTATTTTGATGTGGTAAAATATGAGATTCATAAGGCACAAAAGTGAAAGGTTCATTGCACCAAACCGCTTCTTCGTATTCCAAAAAATCATTCACCTGATTGCCGTAATACTTTCGCAATTGTCGGAGTATCATTTCCAAGCGTTCTGCCTTGCTGACGGTGTGATATACACCATTCAAAAAGCCTTTGAGTGCAAATTGCTTATCTTCAAAATCAGCATGGTCGTACATTTCAGGAATCGGTCCTACATTGCTGAATATCGTGCCACTCAAGTTACCCGAACGCCAAAACGGTTCTCGATAATGCAAGCCCACTTTGATAGAATCGCCCATCCAAGTGTGGGTTTGAGTCATGATTTCTTCGATTTTCGGCGGCAATTCAGGTGAAAATTGAATCGTCTTCAACAACAAATACGGCGGCAAAGTCGAAACTACTTTTGAACATCGAATCTCGCGTGTATTTGTTCGCACAAGCATCTCCTCTCCTACTTCCTCAATCGCCGTTACGGGCTGCTCCATATGTATCGGACAAGAATCTTTTATCTCATCTGCCAATCGCTGAATCAACGCACCCGAACCACCTTTTATTCGATAGCTCGGTTGGTCATTTGGAGGCAATTGCACTATCTGTGGCGGACTTGTAGAGATAGGTTCATAAACGGCAGTATCGCCCATGCGTTGTTCAAAGATTTCCAATTGTAATTCATCCAACAAGCCCGTCAATGCAGTGTGTTTTTTGCCCAACCAAGTTGCGCCCATTTCCATTGGAGTGAAGCCTTCCCGCATGAGCGTATGTATGCGTCCGCCTATACGCGACCTTGCTTCGAGAATTTGTATGTCGTAATCACTGTCTTTCAAAAAATAGGCTAAAGCCAAGCCCGTCAAGCCTGCGCCTATAATGGTGATGTCGCATTTTTCGTTTGTCATAATCAATTAGAAGTTAGTAACGAGCAAATAATAAATTCCGCATTTCGACGAGGTTATTTTGTTCTTAGTTTTCTTCTTGGAAATAGGATTTATGTGGATATAATGACTGTTTTCGAGAAGGAAAATAAGGACAAAAGAATCCGTCCAAATGCGGAATTTATTATTTACTTGTTACTTAGACCATTTTCATTGTCAGAGGTCAGAAGTCAGACAAAAATCTGACCTCTGACAGCCAAGCGTTCTGACTTCTGACCTCTAAAACTTTGAAAACGCCTAAAAAATCCCTTACTTCGTCCTGTGAATTTGGAACAAATATACAAGATTTTCAAGTCCTGCACCGGCGTAAGCACCGACAGTCGCAAATTACCCGAAGGTTGTCTCTTTGTCGCGCTTAAAGGCGAGCGTTTTGACGGCAATGCCTACGCTTTGAGTGCGCTCGAAAAAGGCGCAGCATACGCCCTTGTGAGTGACAGTAATTTACCAAAAAATGACCGCCTCATCCTCGTAGAGGACACACTCCAAACCCTACAAGATTTGGCGCGACACCATCGCCGACAATTCGATATTCCTTTTGTCGCAATTACAGGGTCAAATGGTAAAACGACGACTAAAGAACTCGTCAGCAGTGTTCTTTCTGCAAAGCATAAAACGCATTTTACGCAAGGCAATTTTAATAATCATATCGGCGTGCCACTTACCCTTTTGGCGATTCCCGATGATACCGAAATTGCCATTATTGAAATGGGAGCCAATCACGTCGGGGAGATAGATTTCCTCTGCCGCATCGCCGAACCTACACACGGACTCATCACCAATATCGGCAAGGCACATTTAGAAGGATTTGGTGGCGTAGAGGGTATAAAACGAGGAAAGTCAGAACTTTATCGTTTCCTTAATGAAACAAAAGGTACGGTTTTTATCAATCGAAATGAAGACCATTTGTGGGATTTGTTGCCGCCACAAACCGAATTTATCGCCTACGCTACGGGCGATAATGTTGACTTCAAATTAAACCCTGAATCTGCCGATCCGTTTATAAACGTTATTCTGGAGGAGGAAGAAAAAAAATATTTTATTGAAACAAAACTCATCGGCGCATACAATTTCAATAACATTCTTACCGCAGTTACGATTGGTAATTATTTTAATGTTGGAAATGATTTGATAAAAGCTGCTCTGGAAGCCTACACACCGACGAATAACCGTTCTCAATTTTTACAAAAAAATAAAAACCAGTACATATTAGACGCCTATAATGCCAACCCGACAAGTATGCGTATTGCCCTCGAAAATTTTGATGAAATAGACACGTCTTCACCAAAAATTGCTATTCTCGGTGATATGCTTGAATTAGGCGAGGAAAGCACCACCGAACATCAGAAAATTGTTGATTTAGCTACTGAATTGGACTACGGACAAACACTTTTAGTTGGAAGTGAGTTCTCTAAAATCAAATTACCACCAAACATAATGCATTTCCCTGATGTCATAGCACTGAAAATGTGGTTTGATACACAACATTTTTCAGGAATGTATTTTTTGATAAAAGGCTCGCGTGGCATTCGATTAGAACAGTTACTCTCATAATATTTATATGACACTAATTGTCAGGTAAATCAATTTTAATACCAGCGTCATAATCAATGTAAATATTAAATACAATTAACAGGGGGATAGCAATAATCAGAATAGGTAAAATAATGTTAATAATAGCTTTAAGTATTGAAAATTGTTGAACTTCTGATAACCCTATCACAAAAAGAATAAGCGACCAAATTGCTAAAATTACTTGCGGAATGAGTAACCCTAAAAAGATAATAGTGTGAGGTGTGCTTTCAAATAACAACGATGTTTCACTTAAGAAAAACTCTTTCCCCAGAAATAGTATTGCCAAGACCGTCAAAATCAAAACGAAAATAGAGGGAATAGAAGAAAATGCAAAAACCCGCAATACAGAAGCTGTGTCCGCCTTTCCTTTCAGCCATTTGCCTGTCCAGCTCACAAGCAAAGCATAAAAAGGGTAAAAGATAAAGGCTGTAAGTACTCCTGCAACAAGAGAAGTTACAATAACCATTAACAAGTCAGCGTCATCTCCTAACGATCTATCAGAAGCACGTTGAAGTGCACCGGCGATGCCCGCAATTACAAGTAATATGGTTTGGTTGCCTTCATATTTGTGTGCTTCTATAAATTTGAATACCATTCTTGGAGCAGTCCATATCTTCGTAAAAATTTCCTTATCTGTGAGAGTGATTGGTTGTTCTTCCTCTGCAAAGTTATTGTCTAAAATCATACAAGTAAATTTTAAAGTTATAGTGTTTTCAAGTATTCAATAAGTGCCACCCGTTCATCTCCTTCTAATTCATCTCCAAACGTATGCCCCTGATTACCATACCCTTGCAAAGTCGTATCATACACATATTTACCTTTTGGTTTATCAACGCTTTCATACTGCCAACCCATTTTTTCATAATCATAAGCACGACTATCCCACACCCGTTTCCAGTATTTCGGGCGTTGTTTACTATTCAGCAAATCCTCCAAAGTCGGCACAGAAGCATTATGCAAATAAGGCGCAGTCGCCCAAATCCCATCCAAGGGTGGCGCGACGTAACCCGCCTTCGGCTCATGCTTCGAGTAAGGCGCAGAATTGGCGTACCAACTCGCATTATACCAATCCGAAAGCCCATCGTTTCGCATAAAATACTGTGCATAAAATGGGTCAGTTCCCACCTTTTCCAGCGAAATTAATTTATTCGGATAATCCTCCTCTTCACCATAATAGCCATGGCAGCGAGTACAATGTTCCTGAAAAACCGCTTGTCCACGCTCCGCCATGTCCGCATCAATTGACTTAGGATATTTCGGTGCTTCAAGACTATGCATCCACGCCAATACATCCTCAAAATTATTCAAAATCTCCCGTGCCTGCACCGTATCGCGCACCCCTGCGAGCGAGGCTTGCATAAACTGCTTACGAAAATCACCGCGCCCCATACCATTATAATATAAAGCATTCTTTTTCTTCACATGCCAAAGCGGTGGCACATCCGAAGCCAGTACATAGTCGGGCATATCATACTGCTTCTTACCTGCATATTTAAGGTCAACAGGGTCACGAAAGCAAGCATAACCTTCTTCCAATCGAAAAGCAGGATTAACCATTGGATTTGGCGTGACGATATATTTCATGCCCTTTCGTAGCAATTTTCCATAAGGTTGAAAAACCTCACGTTCTTCACTACGTTTTCGATATTTCAGCTTCGTCATCACATTAATCCCCAAAGCAAATATGCCCAAGTTTCTCCTGAAATCTCCCTTGTTGTCGCCCAAACCTGCGATAAATTCACCATCAATCCGTCCCGCATGACAAGAAAAACATGTTCCGGTCGTTATTTTTGCCCCGTTTTCTGCCTCAAAAACCGTTTGACTGTATGGCAGATGAAAATTGTCACCCGCACGATTCAGAAGCGTATCTTGATACTTGGCAAATCGCTTTTCCACCAAGCCGTAAGGCGCACCCGTTCCCACATAATTCCCGGATGAAATGTACTCAAAACCGCGCTCCACATCACCATTCACTGCTTGTGGTGTAGCAGGAATTTCTTCATAAATCCAATCTGTATCAGTAGAAGAGGTCGGAAGATTTTTGTAGGTGTTACACGCAAAAATTAATAGGAGCAAGAGCAGAACAATCGTTTTATTTTTCATAGTCAAATGCGGGTGTCGTCTAACGTTTCAAAACGTCAGACGACTATATTATGGCACTTCAAGTAATTTCAAATCCAATTCAAATGTAAAGAGAAAAATTCACAAAAAAACAATTAGGTAGAAAGGAAACGCCTTCTACCAAGTCTATATCTTCAAATCTCAAGCCTAATTTTGCCAAACAAAAAATTGCAAAACCCAAACAAAAACCGTAATTTCACCAAAAATAACGCTAAAAAACCCTTCGCATACCGAAAACTCACCAATGTTAGGAACTTTTTTGAATAAAAAAGTGTACAAAAGTGGTAATTTGTGTCTAAATATTGTAATTTTGAAGTTACAATAAAAAAAGTACGTGTGTTTGGTTCATAATTGGTTGGCAGATAAGTCATTATTTTTTAATAACTTATCAAACCTAATCACCGATTAACCAATCACCAGTCACGACAAATAAATGCCACGATTTTCAGGAGAATACGATTGTAAAATAGACGCTAAAGGTCGCTTCCGACTTCCGGCTGCTTTGCTCAAGCAACTGGAGGAAACGGGCAAGGACTTAGTGGTCAATCGTGGCATCGAAAAATGCTTGGTATTATACACCAAAGCCGATTGGGATGCACAAGTCGCCGAGTTGGAAAAACTCAATCAGTACGTCGAAAAGAATCGCAGATTTATACGCTTCTTCATGCGCGGCTCCACCGAGATGTCGCCCGACACTGCCGACAGACTCCTCATTCCCAAGCGATTACAAGAATACGCGAATATCGACAAAGAAATCATCCTATTCGCCTACATGAACAAAATTGAAATTTGGGCAAAAGAAGCCTACGACAATATGCTCGGCGACGAACCCGAAGATTTTTCATCTTTGGCAGAAGACGTCATGGGCGGAATTAATGAATGAATGAGTGAATTTTGAATGAATGAATTATCAATGCTACAATGCTGAAATGCGATAATGCGACAATAACGACAGTGTGATTCATTCATTCTTTCATTCAAAATTCATTCATTAAAAAACATTATCGCATTGTAGCATTTCAGCATTGTAGCATTGAATATGTATCACAAGCCCGTCATGCTCCGCGAATGTCTCGAAGGCTTAAACATCAAGCCCGACGGCGTATATGTCGATATCACATTCGGCGGCGGCGGACACTCCACGGCAATCCTCGAACAACTCGGCGAAGGCGGACAACTATTCGCATTCGACCAAGACCAAGATGCACAAGCCAATGTGCCGGACGATGCGCGGTTCACGCTCATCCCACACAACTTCAGGCATCTAAAACGTTTTTTGAAATTACATGGCAAACGCAAAGTGGACGGCATACTCGCCGATTTGGGCGTTTCTTCCCACCAACTTGATGTGCCGGAACGCGGTTTCTCCTATCGCTTCCCCGCCGACCTCGACATGCGAATGAACCAACATGGCGAGCGCACCGCCGCCAACATCCTCAACACCTATTCGGCGGACGACCTCCAACGCATCCTCTCCCAATACGGCGAAGTCCGCAACGCCCGCACCCTCGCCCGCGCCCTCACCCATGCCCGCGACCAAGCCCCCTTCCGCAGCACCGACGACCTCATCGCCGTCGCGGAAAACCTCGCTCGCGGCAATCGCAACAAATACCTTGCACAAGTCTTCCAAGCCCTCCGCATCGAAGTCAACGAAGAAATCGACACCCTCCGCGACATGCTCACGCAGACCCTCGACATCCTCGCCCCGCAAGGCAGATTAGTCGTCATGTCCTACCACTCGCTTGAGGACAGGCTCGTCAAAAACTTCCTCCGCTACGGCAGTTTCGACAACCAACCACAAAAAGACTTTTACGGCAACATCCACCGCCCCTTCAAACTCATCACCAAAAAAGCCGTCAGTGCAACACCGGAAGAAATCAAAGAAAACAACCGGGCGCGTAGTGCAAAACTAAGAATAGGAGAACTCGCGTAACCGTGTCGTCAGACGAATCCG
>JAHDEO010000287.1:0-1154 GCA_020628725.1 Saprospiraceae bacterium | reverse complement strand
AAAACCAAAAAAAGATAAATTAGGATGATTTTCTTCAATCGGAAAGTGTCCATAAAATAATTGAAAATGCCTAAAAAATAGTCCATAAAAATAATTGAAAAAGATGTGTAGCTCCCCGTAATGACTGCTTTAGCTGTCAAGAAAAACATAAAAAGCCCCAACGGGGCAAAATATAATAACGTAGGGAGAAGCCCTACGCCAAAAAGAAAGAGAAGGCAAAGCCCCAAAGGGGCGAAATACCAAAAGATAGGAAACACCACACACGGTTGAACTTGAACTTTATTTGGGCGTCCCCCCTGTCCTAACGGAACAGGGGGCGGGCTATCCGGCACTCTCTCCGCTACGCTCCGTTCAAACAACACCTCCTATCCCTTACGCGGTAAAACTTAAATCATTTGAGATAAAAATATGGAAAAACGATCAAAAGAATTTTGGCAAGTTGGTTTTTATCTATCAAAATTTGGAGAAACATTAGACGGAAAAAAGTCCACTTTACCTCCAAGCAGATTAAGTGTTGAAAAGTGGAATGAGGCTTACAGAGTTTTTTACGAAGCACTAAATAATGGTAGAACTATTCTCGCTTTTGAAAGAAGCATGAAAAATGCCAGAGATGCTTTTGATAGTCATTTTCCAAGTGTAGGTAGAGTTGGTTGGCGGGCTGAAGATAGAGAACCAAATCCTCTAAGCAAAGATGCTCAATTAGTTTTTGATGAATTAAACGAAAAAGAGGAAGTAGATATTTGGAATGAAATAAAACAATATGCTGATTTAGAGTCGATTAAAGGCGAAAACGTATTCGATGATTTAATCGGTATTCAAGAAAGTGAAGCTGAAAAAATAACCACTAAAACGGAAGGTGGAAGAAAAATTATCATTTCAAAAAAATATGAAAGAAGTCCTTCTGCAAGAAATCAAGCAATCAAAATACATGGATTAAAATGTAAAGTATGCGATTTTGATTTTGAAGAATTTTACGGCGAATGGGGCGAGGGTTTTATAGAAGTACATCATAGAAAAGCATTAGCAGATAATAAAGGTGAACAAATTGAGACGAATCCTGAAACCGATTTAATTGTATTATGTGCTAATTGTCATAGAATGATACATCGAAAAAAAGGAATCACATTGACAATCGAAGAATTAAAAGAGAAAAT
>JAHDEO010000286.1 GCA_020628725.1 Saprospiraceae bacterium | reverse complement strand
CAGGCATCGTTGGCATCGCATACGCCGTCATTATCTGCGTCTGCGAATGTTCCTGCACAGTTACAATTGGCATCATACACATCATTTATAGTACATATATCGTTGTCGTTGCATGGTGATCCGGCACAATTGCCATTACCATTAGATATAATTAGGGTATAGTCTTGTACCCCTCCACCAAACCAAGTGTCACAAGGCTCAGGAAAAGTGCTATTTTCATTCACGTAATTCCTTGTGGTTACACGAAGCCTTGTATTTTCTTCGATGTTTGGAAAAGTGATAGTATTGACCAGGCTGTTCGAAGCCGTTAGTTCAGATAATAGCAACTCTCCATTATCGTCAAAGTCACCATCAGCATTTATATCTACCCAGATACGCCATGTTTTTGAAAGTGAGGAATCATTGCTTGTTAAAGTAATGGATTCTGTAGCTCCAGAACTTACTTCTATGTTCATGTTGGTGAAATCCTGATATTCCTGTGATATGCCACTAGAAGCCGGAATACTATTTGTAAAAGTTCCAATGGTCAACTCGTCTATATAAATAGGGCAACAAGAGGTATATCCGAAGCTAGTGCAGTAGAAGCCCTGACACAGTGTAGCGTTTGTGCCATCATTATTTGGATTGTCATCCGCAACACCATTAGGTAATTTAGTCCTTACTATCGCATTTCTATCATCCCCCGGCAAGGTATAATTATTGATGATGTGATGTGTAGAAGCTCCGCTCTGTAGACTACCGGACCAACTACTTGTGCCAATGACTATATTGTTTTGAACAATCTCAAATTGTACGCTATTCAATGTAGCAGATCCGTGATTGGCAAACTGAATGATTAAACTACAGTCGGTATTCACTTCGGATCTTACATATAACATTCCGGCATCATTAGTGGTAGAAGGCTGAGCATTACAGACAACATTATTATCAAGAATAGTCATTCGATTTTGTTCGATATTATTTCTCATTCTTATTTTTTGTCCTTGCGTAAACATTATTCCTATACCGTAATCCATCATATTGTATCCAATGTCAGAAACATCACCAAGACCACCTAAAGATATGGGACGGAATGGATTATTGAGGCTGGTATCATCCGGGTCGGTTGAACAAGTATTCGCTATAGCTATGGGCGCTTGTGCATTTCCGGGAGGTGTGTCACAAACTTTATCTCCATCAAGCAGACAGTTATTATTGGCACATGCAAAATTTTGGAAAGTATGCTCCAACCCAAAATAATGCCCGGCCTCATGCCCCAGAGCTCCAAAATTTGCGGCTATAACCCAGTCATTTGCCGGACTATATAGTGCCGCTCCGCCTGAAGGCGGGATCAGGAAATTAAGATATTTTGACCTGTCCCAAATGATTTTTTCTCCAAATGCTATGGTATTATTATCAAAAGTTTCGGCGCCATAATGTCTCACTATTCCATCGGTATAGTTGCCATTAGGATCTTCTTTGGCAAGGCATAATTGGATTTCAGTATCTACGCCATAATTACCATGCTCATCATCATGGCCGGTTTCTCCAGTTCGAAAACCGAAAGCATCATTTATACTATTTATTCTGGATTGTACATAATCTAATGTTTCATTATTTGCTGTACCTACCGGCTCACCGTTGTGGAAGATGTGGAAGACCACAGGAATGGTATATACCTGCCCCGCTGACTTGTGTTCACCGGATTGTTTGTATGCTAGATATTTTTCTATATAGGCATTCAATTCTTGTTCATGTTGCGCTCTGAATGTCGGGTTCGCTTCCAGATGCTGTTGCAGCAAATCGTCAGAAGCACAATTTTGAATCAATTGAGCATGTGTATCAGGTTTTGTTTGATGCTGTTTTTGGGCAAAAACCGACTGAAACAGCAGTGCCATAAAAACGAATGGCAGGAAGAATTTTCCGGGGGGCTTACTCTTTGTGTTACAGGTTCGTGTAAAATAATCCATAATATTTTTTTAATTGAAAAATGTGTTTTATTAATTTTTTTAATTACAATTCGTCTTCTGAAGAATTTCGATATTTAAAATTTCGGGTATAGACATAGCATGCCCATGACCACATATTGAGTGGTTTCTGAAAGTGGATTATAGTGGAGAAAGTAATCTCTATGAGATCTATTAGCGAGTTTTTGATGTATTCAAGCTACATTTTATGGCAACTTGATTTAAAAAAAGGAATAGAAAATTAAAATATTAGTAAGGAGTAAATAATATCTTCATAAAACTGTTGTTAATCAATTGATAATGTGTATTGAGTTTCGGACATGCAATATACTGGATATTTAAATGAATAGACGGCAAAAGGAGTTAAAAGTTGCGTGTTTGTGCAAAGTGGTAAAAGGGTGAATATTTATAATTTTTTTGTGGCAACATTCTGATTATCAGGCGTTTGAATGTCGAAGCAAAATTTGAATTTTTATTTGAATTAATAATGTGTCAAAATGGAAGGATAAAATCAATGGTTTGGGAGGCTATTTCTTGGCTGATGATTTTAAACAGCCTCTAACTTTGATATTTTTTTATGTAGCTGATTGGAATTTGGAGTTTACTTAAGTTTTGTCTTTACCCATTTTGATAATTTTGTATAATAAAAAGCGCGTGATTTTTCCGCCTCGTGCATTTCTTCAAATCCTGCTTTCCAAATTTCAGGAATTTTTTGTTCATTAGATTTCAATAATGTTTTTTCGATGATTCTCAACAAGATAGGGGCATTGGGGGCTAAAGGCTTTTCTTTTTGCCATTGGCGTTTGAGGTTTCTTATTTTGGATTGTAGGTAGATGTGGTTGCCTTGGTCATAATGCAGCATGATATCCAGTATTTCAGCGGTGCTGCTCCAAGCACTGCCTGATGATTCGGGAAGTTCTTGGTATTGATTGAGGCAATGACCGGAACGCTCATAATCACCGAGAATCAGGTATATCAACACCGTTCGCAAGAATATGACTTTTATAATACCTGCCAATGAAGATGTATTGGTATAATCAGTCAGTCCTTTTGTGAATTGTTCTTCTATTTCATAGATATGTTGATATTCTCCGTAAGTCAGTATCGCGTATGTTTGGGCATTATATCTGATGATGAAGTAAGTTCTCTGGAGCGTTTCGGTAGATGTTTTGAAGATGAAGGCATGTTTTTCGGGCAATCGAATATATTGCTCAAGGTAATCAGCCGTTTTTGAGCGTGGTGCGTCCGAACTAATACATATAATGAGGAGATTGCTCCAGATTATTATATATTTATTTAAATCCCACTTTTCATAAGAAACGGATTCCCATAATGCTATTATCTGTTCATACATGTTCAACATCTCGGCACGCTCTTTTTTCAGGTAATGATGATGCGTTTTGGCATTTAATATATCCTCCTGAGATTTAAAAGGCAGGGCTTTCATGTCTTTAGCATAATCTTGTAGCTTAGCCCAAGCCTCCCTATATTCGGGAACGTTAGAATCGTCAGCAAAAATGATTATTCTTGTGGTTGCTATGATTTCATTGATGAGGAGCAACTTTTTTAATGCCCATTCCAGTTTGTTGACAGCATTTCTCTTTAGCTCATTATATTCATCATGATTTGTATGGGTGATATCGAGCATATCCCGTTTTATCAGGTATATTCTGACGAGATGTTGATAATTTTCCAGTTCTAAAGCAATGGCTTCGGCAGCATCAATTTCTTGTAAAGCATAGTCGAATAAATTAGCATACAAATAGGTGTTACAGTATTTGAGATGCCGCTCTATATCTTCATTATAAATGTCAATTTGACTGGTGAGTGATTTTCTTGCTTCTTCTTGAAGGGTGTTTACAATTTTATCATGTAAGTGCTTGATACACACGCTTGAATTCGTTATTTTTTCCTTTTTTAAGAATTCTTTTAAGGCAGGAATATCAAGTACTTCTTGAATGTTCAAATAATTATATAATTTCAAAAAATCTGTATCTTTCTTATAGGTTTGATTATTGAGTTTGAAAGATCGCTTATCGGATCGCGACATCTTTTTTATTAAATGGAAAACAAGCTCCGCCTTTGACCGCTTCTTTATCTTTTTCATGTGGATAAAGTTAGGGATTAATGTGTAACTATGTCAAATTGCTCCATAAAAAAGATAGCCCGAACATACTTTTATGTCCGGGCTATTATACTCGCGTAATTAAGAACGTGTTTAAAAATTCAAAAGCGAATTTTTGAGGATTTCATAAATTGAGAATTGGTCGAGATATTTGTGGTAAACAAATCATAAATATCTACATGCCTATGGTAATGATACGAAGAAGCCCCTTTAGGCGTAAACGCTTTACCGAGCTGACCAATTCTCAGTGGCAAATTATAAAAAACTCGGTAGAAGATAATAGGAAACGTAAATATTCCCTTCGGAATATCCTCAATGCTATCTTAAAGATTACTCGCACGGGTTGTCAGTGGAGAAATCTGGATGAAAAGTATCCGCCTTGGGAGTCTGTTTACTATTACTTTCGTAAATGGCAAAAAGACGGAACATGGACTAAGATACTTGGCTTACTGGTTCGTTTAGAGCGACTTAGACAAGGTCGCAAAGCCGAACCGTCTGTCTGTGCGATTGACAGTCAAAGCGTTAAAGTGGCTGCACTCATCGCCATACACACGGGCATTGACGGTCATAAATCTATTAATGGTCGCAAGCGTCATATTGCCGTTGATATACTTGGTTTGCCATTGGCTTTCTTTGTCAGTGCCGCCAATCAAAATGACGGACAAATGGGCATTGAGTTATTTCCTCAACTGGCGAACACCTCCAAAAGGCTAAGCCTTATTCGCACAGATAATGCTTACAAAGGCTATTTTACGGAGTGTGCAGGGTATTGTGGTTACGTAGTAGAAACTACAAAAAAGCCCGAAACTCAGAAGGGATTTGTTCCACAAACCGGAAGATGGCAAGTAGAACGTGCCTTCGGATGGTTCAATTTTTTCCGCCGTTTGAGTAAAGATTACGAGAAAACCGTAGAATCTTCGGTCGCTTTTATGCAAATAGCATTCATTGATATCATTTTATCAAGATTGGCAAATTAAATTTTTAAACACGTTCTAAGACTTTATTCTTTAATTAAAATTTCACAAACTTCCCTCTGAACATTCTTCCATCATCGGTACGAAGATGTAATAAGTACATTTGAGAAGATGACAGTGCTTCGATATTCAGGTGAAGTATATCGCTCACTTGCATTTCATTTTGATAGATGCGCTTACCGTCCAATGAGAAGATATTGACCTCAATATCATCCGAATCAAATGTTTGAATAACCTGAGATAAATCTACATTAATATAGGTGTCAGAAGGATTCGGGAAGATATTAACCGTTCCAATTTCTGTTTCCAATTTGTTTGCGCTACTACAATCTTCGATGACCACATCATCAATATACACACGGTCATTATTTGCGGAAGCATCACAGCGGATACGGAAGCGTGTTGAGCTACTCATTCCGCTTACTGTTACCGTTTCATTATAGCGTGTACCATTGGTGAAATCTGTACCGGACACCCAGCTTTGTACCACGCTGTAAGAGCTACCACCATTAGTTGACATTTCCAACATAAAATCCTCGCCCGTCTCCATACTACTTGCAAAGAAAGAGAAGCTAATATCCAATGAAGCGTAAGCACTCAAATTCAACACATCGGTATAAATGGAGGATTGCTGACCGGAATTATCGCGCAAGCGGACGCATTGTGTGCCTGTATTGGCGTAAGTGGCATCGCTCGCTACGTCACCACCGCCGTCGTTCCAGATGCCCCAGTTGCCTTCGAAGCTTTCGCTGTTGTAGGTGGTGCAGCCACCACCGCCGTTAGGTGTACCTGTGCAATTGCAGTCACTTCCCCAAGTGTCGTTTATGGTATTTGGGTCACCATCGTTACAGGTTGTTCCGATTAGCGCATCATCAAGCCCTTGACAGATATCATTGGCATTGCAAACGCCGTCATTGTCGGAGTCTGCGAATGTACCTACACAGTTGCAATTGGCATCATAGGCATCGCCTGTGGTGCAGGCATCGCCATCATCGCAAGCTGCACCGACTGTACAATTTGGTGGATTGCCGCCTCCGTCGCCCACACATGAGGTAATGGTGCCGACTTGCGCTTTGACTGATGCGCCGAGTTGTCCGTCATTGTCTTCTATACATACGATGACTGCGGTAGCGGGTCCGGCAATATCAACAGTACCGTTGGAGGTGTAGGTAGCATGAGTTTGAGTGCTACCGCCACTGATGTATTGTACGGTTACTAAATCAGCATAACGGGTGGCAGGTTTGCCATTTACTCTGGTATTGATGCCGGATAAATCAAATGTAATATCTGCGTATTCGTCACCGAGGTCGAAGGTACGGCAGCTTTGCGAACCATTAGATGATTCTACTGTTCCGCCGGAAGATAGGGTGGTGATTGTACAGCCACCTACGGGTGTGCCTGTACATGCACAGTCAGTTCCCCATGTGTCGTTTGTAGTATTTGGGTCGCCATCGTCGCAAGCTGTTCCGATGAGGGCATCATTTAGATTAGGACATGTATCATCCGCATCGCAAATGCTGTCATTATCAGCGTCTTGGAATGTGCCGGCACAGTTACAATCAGCCCCCCAAATATCTCCTGTAGTGCAAGCGTCACCATCATTACAGGCTGTACCGATTAAATTGTCATCAAAATTCGGACAGACATCATTTTCATCACACACACCGTCATTATCTGCATCTGCACAAGCGGACTCAATGACGACCACTTGTTTAAATACGACTTTTGTACATTCAAAATAATTGGTAATTAATTGAATATTGTACGTGCCGGGATTGGCATAATTGACGGTGGTAGCTTCCGCATTATTATCGCTTGAGCTTGCTCCGGCAACTGACCAAGTGTAGGTGACATCATCGCTTGAAATATCTACTGTCAGTACGTTATTTGTATTCGTATAAACCGTTTCAGGGAAAACAATTTGCTGCTCTAAACAAGGCGCATTGATGCGTCCAGGTGTACCGTAGGCGGAGTTGATATTGGAAGAACCTTCCCATGATTCCGGTAAAGTATTGTCGGAGTTTGGTGTGATTAATGACAGGGTAGGACCATTGCCGTCGGGAATGGTATCCCACGGAATGCGGTCATCAAATACGACATAATCCGAAAGACATTTATTTGGATTAAATAGCGAAACGCGCTCGCCCTTATTGCTTAATCCGAAAGCGAAATTACCGAGATAATCATCCGCAGTGAGGTGCGGGAATATGCTGGTAAACATGGTATCATTTTCTACCAATACCAAGTAATCATCCGCATTTAGAATTGTTCCCGCAGGGAATGTAAATTCATTATTATTATCATAAAAAGTCCAATCGGAAAGGTCGATAGGGTTGGCAGTGGGATTGTAAAGTTCTACCCAATCGCCGGGGTCGGTTACGCCATTATTTGAATTATAATTTATTTCATTAATCACAATCGCATCGGCTGTACCTGTACATACGCGCGAATTTTCGGCACCCGGTGTACCGCAACTGAAGTCTGAACGAAACCAGTTGAGCGGGTCATTATTGTCGGAAGCGGGGTTGAGCAATTCGAGGGAAGGACCTTTTCCGTCGGGGTCTTCATCCCAGGGGTTGACATCGTTGAAGGTGAGCGAATCCAGTACGTTGCCGTAGGCATCGGAGAGTTCGATTCTTTCACCGTCGTTGTGAAGTCCGCCTTTATAGACGGCATCGGGGGCGAAACCGTAGGTCATCTGGAAAGCACAATCATCTTCGGCAATGGTGTAAAAACCACCGGGTGCTATGCTTGCTCCTGCGGGAAATTCAAAGTCAATACCGTCGGAAAAGTGTACTTTGGTGAGGTCAACCGTTTGGCTCGTTGTGTTTTTCAATTCAATAAAACCTGCTAAATCCGCATCCGTAGGAAAGCCGAGACAAAGGCTATCGGGGTGATACATAATTTCATTGATGACGATGCCTTGTGGAAGTGGTAGGTCAAAAATCTCCCAAGTGAAGTAGTGATAGCCCCATTTGTTGTTGGTATCTTCTACTTTGATTTTGACTTCGTAAGTGCCGACTTGAGTTGGTGTGCCTGATATTTCGCCTGTTGTGCTGTTGATAGTGAGTCCGGGCGGCATACCTGATACGGCGGTGAAAGTCATCGCGTCGCCGTCGGGGTCGTATGCTTCCAAAGTATAACTCGTCGAGGTATTCACTTGCGACATTTGGTCTTGGGTAATGACGACCGGACGTAAATCACAGCCTTGAAACAGTCCGGCAGTATCCCAGATAAAGTGCATATCTGCGAGGTCATTTAATAAATTCAGGTCATAATCAACTGCTGCTTCCCAACTGGAAATCCTGTTCGCAATGGTAGTCGCATCATAAGACCAACCTGCATCTTCATACCGAAAAGCTACTTCTGCTTCTGCAAGAGGCTCAAATATGGTTTTCCATTCATTCATTCTTTCCTTAGCTCTGTTGACGGTCAATGCGCCTGAGCCGCAGAAATGCTTGGCTGTAAATTCAAATAATTCTTGTTCAAATTCCGGGTCTTGCAACCAATTATAAAAGAAGGGCATATCGAAATAATCAAAAGCACTGCCCGGAACCCCAACCTGCCATTCCCAGTTGAAGAAAAAATCACTAATATCACTTGGCGTTACTTTGTAAGGAGCATTGGGGTTTGTATCTGACCCAACAATTCTAAACTCTTTTTCTCCATAATCATTTAACATTGATTCTAAAACCGTTTGAGTTAATATTGAGTTGATACTAAAAGTGTTCTTGTAAGTTTGGTAGGTGCTTTCACTGTTGTTTAAAACATGATCCACCATATTCACCCAAGTGTCTGATGTGCCATTAGCTACGATATAATTCCAAGGGTCTCTATAATCTGCTTTGAGGGCATTTATCTCATCTGCATCTACATCGCAGTAACTTGAATAGTAGTTATGGTCAAATCTTTCTCTTAGAGAATAAACGCCTTTATGACTGCCGTTGACAAATACACTGACATAGACGGAATGAGGACCTGGCTCGCCCAATTCTACTCTTGTGCTGTTTATCCACTGTTCTGAAAGGCTCGTTTCACCACCATAAGTGATACCTTCATAATAATTACCGCGCAATTCAAGTTTTCTGAATTTTTGTGCAGGCTCAGAACCTTCCGGGTAAGTCTCGAAGACCGGGTATTTCAGATATTTTTGATTATAAATAGCATCAAAGTGTACTCTAAAATTTCTTTTGTATTTGTTTACCGTACTTTCTCCGAAAACATCTACGCCTGCATAAGCAGAAAATCCTTCTTTATTATTTCCCAGCGAATCTCTTTCCACCCAGTCAATCATCATGGCTTGCCTATCGCACACCATATCTAAGCCGTAACCAACACATGCGGGCAAGATTTGGTCATCGGTTTGAATGGAGATGACGGGCAGCGTAGCTATTGCTGCTCCATAGTTGCCACCATACATAACGTTGG
>JAHDEO010000285.1 GCA_020628725.1 Saprospiraceae bacterium | reverse complement strand
ACACGTTTTTTATAAATTTTTCTATAAATATTCCACCGACTTCGCGGTGAACCAACAAATGGATAATTCCGAAAAATATTTGACATATCACTTACCTTGCTAAAATCACTTTCTTTGAAATGGAACCGCCATCGGCAGCAAGACGTACTACGTATATGCCATTTGGTAAGTTGCCCATTTCGATATTCTGTATGTGTGGACCGCTTGGGAGTGTACCTAAGTCAACTGTCATGACTTCTGCTCCCATCATATCGTAAATAGACACAGTGGTGTCTGCACTTTTCTCTGTAGAAAAATCAAGCATAAGTCTGCCCGACGTGGGGTTGGGACTTAGCGTGAAGCCTTCTTCAAATATTGTTTCTTCTACACCAATTTCGATGTCGCTATCAAACAATACCGATGTGGTTTCGCCTGAACCGTATTGGCTGCCTTGCGCGAGTATAGCCCCTGTCTCATCCGTCAGCGTATACAGACCTTCTCCCAAACTGCAACAAATACCATTTCCGGCAGAATCAAAGATTTCAAAATCATAGCAACCATCTTCGGGCAAGGGCATATCGACCATAATGGTATCAAAACTGCCATTGGTATATGGACCACCGTTGTACAATACATCTCCTGCTGTATTTCGCAATTCCCATGTCGTATGTGTCCCGAAAAAGTCGAGCATCAACTCAAGTGTCAGCACGTCACTTCCCGTTTTTGTTCTTGGAAACGACACTTCGTATGTGTTGTCTTCTGTATTTTCGTCTGTTACGCCGTTTGGATTTTCGAGCGTGACGGTAATTGTATTTTCTAATTCGACGGCAAAAGTGTATTCGGGGAATGTAATTTGCGCCGTTTCGAATGTAGCCAACGAACCTGTCCATGCATAAGCCTGAAGCGGATTGTCATTGATACTCCACATAATATTTGCGGAGGTCAGCATCTCGCTACCTCTATTTTGAATTCCAATAATTGGCTCAATGGTATATTCACCGCCGCAAGAACCGATTGGTGACAATTCATTCAGCACGGAAGGTGCCGCATTATTAGTGAAGCTTGTTATGAGTTCAATATCATCATCTTTTGCTGCCTGATATACCGTTTTGGTGTTATCATCCTGTACAAAAGCCACGATTTCTAATTCGGAATAACGATAAACATTAACCCCTTCAAGTCCTGTTGATTCGTCAATAGTATAGCTATCTCCTTGCTCCCACGCATTATCTAAATCAACGCCTGCTGTACCGCCAATAATAAACTTCTTTAGTACGTGGTGATATTCTGTTTCACCGTTGCTACCGCCCGGCGCATCTTCGGAAGAGATGGTTTTCTCCGTCAGTGCAATTCTCAGTTTCAAATCGCCACTGACCGATTCATTGGCAGTCAAATCGCCCGAAATATTAAGTATACCATCTTCAAAAGTCGCGCTTATATCCAAATCAAAAGCAGCATTGGAAGCATACGCAGCAGTAATGTCAAATTGAGAAAGACAAGCAGGTGCGCCCTCGTAATAGCCACAATCATTGGGAATAAACTGACCATTGATGATTCCCGAAGGTACGCCTTGTATGCCGTAGTATTCGACACGATCTTGTACCTCGTCGGGATTGTCGAGATTCATCTGGTCAAAGCCGGGCCAAGAGGTTTGGTATTTTAAAACAACAACTTTATCCGCATTAGCATCGAGCAGTGCATCAAAACCCGGATTTTGAGCAGCACATGGCGGACATGAGGCTTGTGTCCCTTCTTCTATTAAGACCATTTTAGATGATTGAGCAAAGCCTTCAAAGATAAATAAGACACATAAGAGTGCGAGAAGTGTAAATTTTCTCTTCATGGTTATATATTTAGTGAGTAAATGAATTCAAAACAATAAAATATTTTTTGAAATATCAAATTTATAGCATCTCAACTTTCAATCCCCTCAATTCAAACACACCACTTTTAGGTCTTGTTTTTAATTGAATGTTGATGTCGTTTTTTCCTTTCTCTATATTGACCTCTCCCACATTCAGCCTACCCCAATTTTTCTCATACACCTCTCCCCTCTTCACGCGGTCGATACTGTTTTTAAATGGTTGATTAAATGCCTTGCTAACTGCTACTTCGTGAGCTTCATTTCCAACTTTTACCTCAAAGACCGCTTCATTGAAATCAGCAGAGGAATTATATAGTATCTGAAAAGCATACTTACCTGATTCATTCGCATCCACCTTCCATGTGGCGACATCACCCTTTTTCCAATTGATAATATAGTCATTTGCCCAACCCCAATCACCTTCAAAGGTAATATTACCTGTCAATGTAGCTTCTGGCGCAGGTAAAAATGTTGTCTTTGCATCTGCATAACCGACAGGAATCGGCGGTATTTTGATACCGTCTTTCGTTACATCAGCAAACCAATCCTTCATTATATTCATGAGACTATCGAGGAACTGAGGATGGATTTTGGCGAGGTCGTTCTTTTCGCCGGGGTCATTTTTCATGTTGTATAGTTGCGGTGAGCCTTTACGGTCAATTACCATTCGGTAATCATCAGTACGAAGGGCGGCAGGTTTCATTCGCATTTTCCCTTCGCTGTGTATTGTAAAAATAGGACGGCTTTCCCATTCGGTATTTTCTTTTTCGAGTAATGATGCGAGGCTTTTCCCATCTAAATTTAAATCAGAAGGCAAGGGAATCCCACATAATTCTGCCAATGTAGGCAGCACATCAATATGCGCCGCAATAGGTTCAATTTCTTTATTTTCCGGTAAATGTCCTTTCCATGAGATAAAAAACGGCACACGTACACCGCCTTCGTGAACTTGCCCTTTTCTACCACGCATATCGCCATTATAGCGATTGCCGTTGGGTCCATTATCCGTTAGAAAAATAACGATGGTATTGTCTGTAATTTTAAGATTATCAAGAGCTTGCAGTAATCGACCTACATTAAAATCTATGTTCTCGACCATTCCGTGTACGCAAGCGTTTTTATCATTCAAGCCCATTTTTTTGTACTTATCAAAATATTTATCCGGCACTTGAAAGGGGCTGTGTGGCGCATTATACGGGACGTAACAGAGGAAAGGTTGGTCTTTATTTTCCTTTATAAAATCAATTGCTTTATCCGTAAATACATCGCTGATATAACCTTTTGAATTAATCTCCTCCTGATTGTGCATCAACTTGGTATCAAAATAATTATTCCAATGCCCTGCACTAAATCCGACAAATTCTTCAAAACCCTGACCGTTGGGATCATTGGGATATTGTTCGCCATTATGCCATTTGCCGAAGCAGCCGGTAGCGTAGCCATTATCCCTGAACACCTCCGCGATGGTCGTCTCTTCACTACGCATCACTTCCTTGCGATGTGTCACCCATGATGTACCTGTGCGGAGATGATACCGCCCTGTCAGCAAACTCGCACGAGTAGGCGCGCATACAGGACTTACATAAAAGCGGTCAAAACGACAACTGCGGGTCGCCAATTCATCAAGATGTGGTGTAAAAATAGAGTCATTACCATGAAAGCTCAAATCACCCCAACCTTGATCGTCGGTCATGATGAGCAATACATTCGGCTGTTTTTCAGTGTTTTTTGTACATGAAATAACGGTGCATGCAATGATGACAAGTAGGATACTTCGCATGATTGATTGTTTTTGCTAAATTAATCAAATTAAAATATAATTAGAAAAGAATTAGCAAAAACATAATAAGTAACCCAAGTTGCGGAAGCGCAACTTAGTCGATAGTCGATGGTCAATAGTCCATAGTCGAACGCTGATTTACAGTTAATTTCACGTATTCCTATGGACTATCGACTACCAACTATCGACCCCGAAAGCTTTCGGGGCGGTTATCCGCAACTTGAATTAAGTAACCTATTTTATTTCGGGATAAAGCCTATTCAGCGATGTCATTTATTTTGGTACGCGTGATGAAATACCATTATTCTCAAACCACAATGATTTATCTTGTCCATTCACATCTCCATCTAAATTAAAGTCCGGTGATAGGTAATAATCGAAAACACCGTTGTTTTCAAACCATTCCGTCTTATCTGTTCCATTCACATCAAAACTTGGAAAATCCATTTGGTCGGCATCTCCTGCAAACATCGCCCATTCGCCGTTGGAGAGTTGTTTTTGTCCAAAACTTGTAGCATCCCGATAGCTATCTGTTGCGCGGAAGTCGTAACTCAAAATTCCCCCTATAATATCTACGGGTTGAGGCGTCATGATGCCGATGTGATTGCGGTGTTCCAATACGATATACAATGGTCCGGTCACAGCAGCAGGCAAAGCACAACGATCGGGCAATTCAATCACACCATCTTTCATCAATATTCCTGATGTCATGGCTACCTCTGTGTTTTTTGCTGTTCCGGTTCTAAAGGAAATGAGTATCCAATCTACTTCTGAACCATTATAGTCTGCATCCGTCCAACCTGCTCCTTCTGTACCTGCGTAATTCCAGGGAGCAATATGATAGGGTTGTCCGGCAAGTGTGGGAACTGCGAGGGGACTATTTGGCGTTTGTCCGGGTAATAGTTTTCGATTTGATGAAAGCGTGGTGGTCATTTCGCCGAGTGTCGGATAGTAAGCACCTTCGAGCCATGCTTGGAGCTGGATGTCAATGCAGGTATTGTCGCAGAAGCCGTCATTATTTGCGTCGATTTGTGTGGTATCGCCCATGACTTGCAATTCTAATATATTGAGATAATTATCGCCGTTGTTATTACCTGATTTTTGTAAACGGACATAACGACCGGGCTGTTGTACACTGATTGTCAGCAAAGCTTCCTGCGAGGTATTTCCTAATTGGTAGGTGAAATCTGCATTGGCTAAAGCTGTATTTAAATCGGTATCAGAAGGAAATGGCGTATCGGCTACCAAAACATATACATTACTCAGCCTTTCGCTACAACAGTTGGTTCGGTTCCATATCAACACTTCGTCGATGTTTCTATTTGCTCCTAAATCAATCTGCATCCATTCGTTTGGGGAATTATCATCTGTATGACTAAGCAAACTATTGTCAATAATTTCATCATTCAAATAGGCTGCACGATATTCGATACCCGAACTCATCGAAGCCTCTCCGGGAAGTGCAAAATTAAATATCGGTACGCAGTTACAATCGGATTGATAAATGGATAATTCGGTACAAGGGTCGCCGTCGTCACAAACGGTTCCAATCAAATTATCATTAAGGGTTGGACAGGCATCTTCGTCATCACAAACACCGTCGAGGTCGGCATCATTTATCGAATGATCGGGACAAATAAGACAATCGTTATTTATAATATTGTCTAATTTGTAATTTCTCGCTTGATTTTCATACAAACTAAAATCAATGGGATTGTCGTGAGATTCGACATATCCCAGTGGTGCGACGAAGTTGTCAAATGCGCCTTGATTGGTGATTGTTCCTCTACAACCGATTGCCCAATTCGTTTGCTCAGTGGGCGGGTCTTGGAGAATAATGCTTCCTCCAATATCACAATTCCAAAACAGGTGTTGTCCACCCGTCCAACCGTGACCGGAGCCTGAGCATAGTCGGTTTTGCACCCACAAGTGCATATTCGTTACTATATTTTCATATAAAAATCCAGTTGCCCAGCGATGATGCGGACCGGAATCGGTAGAAGCATTGGTAGATGTACAATTGTAAAATACATTGGGTCCGCGCACCCTCGAACCGGATGCAAAACAATGTCTGCCTTGATTTGAGGTACAATTTTTTACGAGAATTAACTGGCTTTGTCCTTCAATCGTGAAGCCGTATCTCCTGCCGCCAGTCACCAACGAGACATAATTTTCCACCTCACAACTATCTACGGTTATTTGGTAACTGTTAATGATATTCGTACAGTTATTTATAAAATCTTTTGATTTAATATTTCTAAACCAGCCATTGCGGAGGTGATTCATGCTGATGGCGTGATTGGCATGATTTTCATCTTCGGGGTCTCCATTTGTATTGGATTCAAAACGAATATTCTCAACACCACATTCCTCTATGCCTACCCAATCATATTTTTGAACATAAGCGGTAGCATATCCTACTTCGATAGGATCTGCAACGGGTGTATCAAAAAACAAGGTATCGCCTATCACATCGACAATATTATGCTTAGAATCAATCGTGTAACTGGAAGGTGTCCAATCACCATGTCCTGCTCCGCAAAATTGCAGTAGCGTATCCATTCCAATGGCTTCAATCCATGCTTGATAAGGTTCGCGGGTAAATACCACCGCATCTCCTTTTTCAAAGGTGTGACCGGATGCTACCGTAACTTTTTTAGCCCCGATGGGAACGTAAGTATCTATTACATTTTTTAATGTAGCACTTGATTTTTGAATGCTGGCAGAGGCACTGATGGTCAATACATTTACACTGGTCGTACCGAAATGTCGAAGTATTGTTCCGTCTGTTTCACTACCTTCTCCACGAATGACAACTCCCGAAGCATCAATGGTCAATTCGCCTTGAAGTTCATAATCACCTGCCGTCAGCAATAGTGCGCCTCTATGACCATATTGATTTTGCGGCATTGCTTCTATCGCATCAATCGCCGCCTGAATATCTGCCGTTCTGTCTCCGGCACTTGGATTTAAGGTCATCACAACCGGAACATCCGGGATAGGACATACGCTTTGTCGATAACCGACCATTCCGTAATCAATTAGTGTATTACCAAGATTATCAGCCGTATAGGTCAGTGTTCCGTCTCTATTCAATGTAACCAGTGCTGTAGATTGTTCATCATTGCAGTCAGCACCTACGCAGGGAGTATTACAAGCGGTTTGAAAACTTAATGTTATATTCTCCAAACTGACTCCCTGATATGCCTCTGTCAAATACAATCCCAAACCATAATTAGGGGCATTTCCACTCACCCAATCCTCCACGATAGACGTGACATCTGCAAGGTATGTGGAGTTGAGCGCGGCAGTGGCGACGTTACCGATAATGACTGATTCGTCTGTCTGCGAACCCGGACCTATCGGAGATAAACTGGCAGTTGCCCAAGTATATTGAGGTAGATTTGCAGCATCCCAATCGCCTCCGGTGATGCGTGCGACTTTTAATTCTGATGCATTATTGGCGTTGAGTCTATCGGTCAATTTCACTTCTATAAAGGCAACATCTCCATTTGCGGAACTAAATGTATTGATATTTGAAAGGTCAAATTTGACAAATCCGCTGATGTGTTTATTCGGGTCGTGGTCTGCGGTTGTTCTTTCTCTCAATACAAAATTACCGGATAAACCTCCGTCGTCCGAAGGAGTAGCTGCGGCTATTGTTATGGCTTCCGTTGGTGCGATAGTGTCGCTATTATTCACCGGATTTCCCGGCGAACCTTGCCGGATTTCATTTAATAATGCTAACATCTCCGTAGCCTTCTCCGGCATGAGAGATTCCAGATTGTTAATTTCGGGCATATCATTGGGTAAGTAAAATAATTGCTTGGGCGAACCACCAATAGTGCCTCTTGCATCAATGATAGCGTTATTGTCTGCATCATAGCTTGTGTTATTACCACCGCCGCCTGTGCCGTCTATTAGTTTCCAACCATCAGTTGTTTTAACTGATAACTGGTCTTTGTTGGAAGCGGTGACTATAGCATTGCGAACAACCGTTGTTGAGCTGCCATTTAAAACAGATAAAATACTAACCGCATCAGGAGCTACAGTTTGCGGTAAACAATCTCCGAAAAGTTCCCCTAAAGTTCTGAATATATCTCCGTGCCATGTCAGTACGTCAGAGGTACTTCCGGCTTGTACCACTCCGGGCCAACGCACGATGAAAGGCACACGAGTACCACCTTCCCAGCTATCTCTTTTGATGCCTCTAAATGGACCATTAGGGTCTCTGCCATTATCCATGCTATTATTGAATGCGGTATTTTCCGGTCCGTTGTCACTGGTGACAATGACGATGGTATTATTGGTAAATCCATTATTATCAATAGCATCAATAATTCTCCCAACGCGGTCATCTACTTCGTGCATAAAATCGCCATATTGAAAGCCCTCACTTCCCTGAAATGCAGGTGTAACTTGCCAGGGTTTATGCGGTGAATAGAGGGCAACATACATAAAAAACGGGTCGCTGTCACCTACTCTATCTGCAATGTAATCTTCTGCTTGTTGTATCATTTGGGGTTCGCATTGAAGTTGGGTGTAACTTGGGTCGCCAAGCCCTTCTCTGGAAGTTGTACCTGTCGTCAAACCTGCATTTAATTCATCTTTAATGAAAAAATGAAAACTATCTGTATTGAGTGCGTTTCTGTATTCGTTGGTAATCGTATCAAAATATTGCAACCTATTTCCATCCATATAAACGTAAGGCGGACGACCAATCGCACAAGGAAGTCCCTTGAATACATCGAAGCCATTATCCAATGCGTGACCGTCTAATGGGCGTTCCCAATCCACATCTGCGGGGTCTGTGACCGTAGTATTGCGCCCTGAAAATGCTTGACCTTGGCGGTTATAGAAAGTTCCGCCTAAGTGCCACTTACCGAAAGCGGCGGTTTCATAACCTTGTGTTTTAAGGTATTCGGCTATCGTAATATCTGAACTTGGAATTTCCGGTTGTCCATACGAACCGGATACGCCATCGTTCAGCGTTCTCCAATTATATTTGCCTGTTAGTAATGCGTATCGGCTTGGTGTACATACTGCACTACCGCTATGGGCTTGTGTGAACATCATTCCCTCTGTAGCCAAAGCATCCATGTGAGGTGTACTTGCGGGGCTTGGTGTATTGTGTAGTTGTCCGTAAACACTTACATCACTGTAACCCATATCATCAGCATAGATGATGACGACATTGGGTTTTTGTGCAAAAATTAGCGTAACGAAAAGGACAAATAAGGAAGTTGTAATTAATCTCATGATGTGCTGTAAACTTAAGGCTTTGATAGCTATCTGACATGCAAAAATCGCAGTTCAAAATGCCATTCAAATTATCAACAGGTTGAAGAATAATTATACCAATATGTATGTAATATTCCTGTACAATATATCACGAATTTGTGACATTAGAGGCTGTTATTACCTTTAAAAAAAACTCGGAACTGACCAGTATGGTCAATTCCGAGAAGATTTCAATTGAAAGAAAGATATGGTTCAAATGAGTAGCTTACAACATGTTTTTTTGCATTTATTCAACAATTATCTTTTTCAAGAAATTCAAATCACCTGCTCTCACGATTATGATGTAAAGACCAGCAGATAATTGATTTACTGCAATTTCTTCGGTCTGCTCTCCTGCTAATTTATCACTTGTATTTTGATAAACAATTCTACCGCTAACATCAGAAATGCTTGTTGTGACATTAGCATCGTCATTTAGATTATATGCTAATGTGATACGCTCATTCGCGGGGTTTGGATAAATGAATAATTCGTTTAGTTGAAGTGCCTCGTCTTCAATTTTCGCATTTGCATTGGTACAACCGCTGATTTGTATATCATCAAGATGTACTCTGTCATTATCTTC
>JAHDEO010000284.1 GCA_020628725.1 Saprospiraceae bacterium | reverse complement strand
AGTTGAAGAGTTTTTTCATAATTAACGTAGCGTAATGCCTCCGGCTTGCGCCTTGCGTTAGTTTTGCAAAAGTAGTATGTGGCGCAAGCCGGAGGCATTACGCTACGATGCTAATTTCGATTAATTTACGATAATTCGCAATTCATTTAGATAAAAACGATATTTAACCCGATAAAATTCGCAAAACGAATTTACAAATAAACAAATCAATCAAAAATCTCTCAATCCTCCAAGATTTCCTTCACTCGACCCACTTCTCCTGTTGTCAACATGACTTTAATGCCATGCGGGTGGTGTGATGATTTAGTCAAAATGCGTCTGACTTGTCCTTCGGTGGTTTCGCCGGATTGTTGGTTGCGTTTTTCGACGATTTCTACCCATTGTCCGATTTGGATGTGGCTCTTTTTTGTGCCATCTAATTTATCGTTATCCATTATAATTTAACTTGAAAACGTAACACAGACATTCCTGTCTGTACTGCGTGAAGAACAGACAGGAATGTCTGTGTTACGCTTGAAATTCGATTCAAAGATAAGATTTCAACAATAATATCCATCTCATTTTTAGGTAGCTGTTATGACTCATTGAGTATTCGTTAGTAATGAGTAAAAATTTGAACGATAAATAAGGTAAATCAATAAAATTCGTCCATAAATATGCCTCAAAAAACAAATCTCCCTCCATTCATCACGAATAATAAGCCATCCCGCCCACTCACTCAAAACCCAATCCAAGACAATGCATACCATTATAACTTTGTGATTGTAAAAAATAATTCACTATTACGACAACACAATAAAAGTTATGAAAAATACAATCTTAATTATCATCAGTATCATATTATCCTCATTCACTTTCACAGCAAATGCACAACCCGATGCAGAAGACAAAACCCTTTCGCCATACTTCTTCGTAAAAGGCGACAATCCCGGTTACGACCAACTTCCTTTACAAGGCACGACAGCAGATGTCAATATCGCGGGTACGATAGCCGATGTTACCATTTCCCAAATTTACCTCAATGAAGGCAACACCACACTCGAAGCGGTCTACACTTTTCCTGCCTCCACACGCGCTGCTGTATATGCGATGGAAATGAAAATCGGCAACCGCACCATAGAAGCAAAAATCAAGGAAAAAGAACAAGCCCGCCGCAATTACGAAGCCGCCAAATCCGAAGGCAAACGCGCCTCACTCCTCGAACAAAACCGCCCGAATGTATTCACCATGAATGTAGCCAACATTAAACCCAACGACCGTATCGAAGTCACCCTAAGGTACACTGAATTGCTGGTGCCGGAAGATGGTATGTATCAATTTGTTTACCCTACAGTAGTCGGTCCGCGTTACTCGGAGGAATCAAGGATGACAGCCTCTACGGATGATAAATTCGTAGCTTCTCCTTACACGAATGAGGGCGCGAGTCCGTTGTATGGCTTCGATATGAATGTACATTTATCCGCAGGAATGCCTATTCAAAACATCAATTGCAGCAGTCACAAAGTCATGGTCAGTTACCCCGATTTGTACGATGCGGAGATTGCACTTGACCCTGTCGAGTACCTCGGCGGCAACCGCGATTTTATCTTAGAATATCAATTGGCAGGTGGCGAAATTCAATCAGGTTTGATGTTGTATGAAGGCGAAAATGAGAACTTTTTCAAGCTTATGGTACAACCGCCCAAGCGTGTTCAAGTAGAGCAAATTCCACCACGTGAATACATTTTCATCGTAGATGTTTCGGGGTCAATGCACGGATTTCCCTTAGAAGCCTCCAAGCAACTACTCAAAAATCTCATCCTCAATTTGCGCCCCTCTGACCGCTTTAATGTGATGCTCTTTTCCGGCGATTCCTACGTGTGGGCAGATGAATCGAAGCTCGCCAACTCCGCGAATGTAGAAGACGCCATTAGAATGATCAGCAAACAACATGGTGGCGGTGGCACGCGCCTACTCCCCGCACTCGGACGTGCGCTCGACCTTCCGCGTTGTAGCGACAATCTTTCGCGCTCAGTGGTTGTGGTGACGGATGGTTATATTTCGGTAGAAAAAGAATGTTTTGATGAAATCCGTAACAACCTTGACCGTACCAATGTCTTTGCTTTCGGAATCGGGTCGGGCGTCAATCGTCACTTGATAGAAGGTATGGCGCACGTCGGTATGGGCGAACCTTTCATCATTCCCCGTAAAGAAGATGCGGCAGAGATTGCCGAGCAATTCCGCACATACATACAAACGCCCGTACTCACGCAGGTCAAAGCCGAATTTGAAGGCTTCAATGCATACGATGTCGAACCTTCAACAATTGCCGACGTACTCGCCGAGCGTCCGATTATCATTCAAGGAAAATGGCGTGGCACTCCCAACGGAAAAATCACAATTAAAGGACAAACAGGCGATAAGCCTTATGAAGCGACTTTTGATGTAGCAGATGCTCTACCCGATAGTCGTAATGTCGCGCTCAAATACCTCTGGGCAAGAAAACGCATCGAACTCCTTGATGATTATCAAAGTGTGGATTACGCAAGCGATACCAAAGAGGAAGTCACTGCATTGGGTTTGAAATATAATTTGATGACACAATACACTTCATTCGTAGCGATTGACCATGAGGAAATTGTAACGGCAAATGGGGAAGTGGCTCAACTCGTTCACCAACCTTTACCGCTACCACAAGGCGTGGCTAATTCAGCCGTTGGATGTGAGGTGGAGATTCAAGGTGTAGTTAGGAAATCTGCCAACGCGCACCCTAGCCCTAAAGGGAATCCGCGCACCATGCAGCCTTTATTTGAGTTGGGTGAAATTGTATTGATGGAAAATGTGGGTGAGCTTCCTTTAGGAAAAGAAGGTGAGCGCGAGCAAATTTCGACGTTGAAAAAATCACTGCAAAATGAATTGAACGCTGCAATATCTTGCCACAAGGCAGGTGTTGAATTACCGAAATACCTCGATATACAAGTCACGCTTAATGCGGAAGGCACGATTACTGACGTCAAATTACTCAGCAATAATCTGGACGAAACCATCTGGCTTTGTATCAAAACGAATATCGAAAACCATCGTTTGAAAGGCTTTGTGCCGGGGGTGGTGAGTACGTTTTCTGTGCCGATTAAAGTGGTTTTGTAAAACACCATAGCGCGACGCTTCCAGCTCGCGCCTTGCGTTAGATTGGAAATTTTAGGACTTGCCTTGCATTTTAAAAATGCAAGGCAAGTTTTTTTAGCGTTCATAAATCAATACTTTTTCTTGTGCAATCGCGGGTTGGATGTGCGGTGATTCTTGCCCTTGTTGTACCAAATCTACTTGTCTGCCCGTTACTTCTTCGAGGTCTTGTTTGATGCCGACGTAATCAAATAAATCAATTTCGGCAGCAGCATCAAACTGCACCAACATATCTATATCGCTGTCATAACTGGCTGTTTTTCGAGCAAATGAGCCAAATAACCATGCTTTTTCGACAGGTTGTTTTTGTAGATAATTTTGGATGTTGTAAATGATTTTTTCTCGCTTTAATTTGAATTGTGTGCCGGTATGTTCGGTTTCGATTCTGCGTTTGGCGATGTCGAGTGCATCTGTCGCGTAATCTATATTTTTAAATTCCCTGAAAATACGCTCACTCAAATATTTGATTTGCAAACTTTCATAGTCCAATTCCAAACAAGTCGCCAAAGCCGGAATCATGCGCTCGTGCATCATCGCCTCATTACGCTCGACTTTGCTGAGGGTCGATTGGTCTAAATCAATACGTGCGGCTACCACACGAAGTGGTAAGCTCAATTCCTTTCTTTTTTGTTTGATGAGTTCGCCGAAGGTGATTGAATGCATTTAGAAATTATTTTTTAGAAAAATTTTTCTAAAAATAAGGATTTAGACGGAATTTTGCAAATTTTGTGGTTCATTCAAATAAATCATCCAAAGTCACCACTTGGTCTATCGAATTGATTTTATGACTATTTTCGACTACACCCATCGTTGTGATAATAGTTGTAAACAGTTGCTTTTTCGTCTTGGTGTGGTATCTAAACACCTGTTTTTTTGTTTGTATGTTGTCAATATCTTTTTTAGTAACTACATAGTCCTCTACGCTAAATTTGACTTCACAAATATTGACGGATTGGTCGCTGCGGTCTATCAGCAGGTCAATTTGAGTACCGGGCAAACCGTCTTTTGGTCGGGCAATATAGGAGGCAATAGAGGAAGTGATGCCGGCAATACTCAAAGCATTTCGTATTTGTGCGATATGGACAAGACAAATATTTTCAAAGGTATAACCACTCCATGTTTTCCATGCAGGTAAATCGCTCAATTGCGTAAAATCCAACTGATTATTTTTGCCCAAAGGCTCTAGGAAAGTGAGGTAAAACAGAGCGTAGGCATCCGTGAGGCGATAAAGGCTTTCTTTGACTTTTTTGCCATAACCACCATATATCGTTATAAAGCCCGATGTTTCAAGTTCGTATAAAATATCGCTCAATTTTCCGCTATTCGTCAATTTGGTGGCTTTGATAATTTCTTGTCGTGTGAGTCCTTTGCGTTTATCGGCTAATGCTCGTATAATCGCGATGTGTTTTTGGTGGTCGCTGAAAAGAGAAGCAAAGAGGCGTTCAAATTCATTTCTTAAATATCCCGTTGGTGCAAAGCAGATGTTTTGGATATTTTGAATGGCAGACTGTCCGGCTTTGATTTGGTCTAAGTACATCGGAATACCGCCCATGACCATGTATAATTGGAGGATTTGGTAGCGGTTCAATTTGATTTTTCGAGCGCGACAATAGGCTTCGGTTTCGGCTAATGTAAAGGGGTAAAGATGCAACAAACGAGTGACGCGGTTGTGTAGTCCGCCTCTGTCATTGATAACTTTTTTTATCATCCAAGAAGCTGCGGACCCACATATTACGACTACAATATTTTGCTTGACCGCCCAACTGTTCCAGAAATAACTCAAGCCCGTCAGAAAACCCGATTTACGAGTAGCCAACCAAGGCAACTCATCCAAAAAGACGACCATTTTTGTTTTTTTCTCCAAACTCTCTAACGCTGAGATGAGATGGTCGAAGGCTTTCAACCATGACTTAGGCATGGTTTGTAGCTCATAATTCGGGAAATGCCTGCTCATGCGTAGCGTGAAATTTTCGAGTTGTTCGCGTTTATTGCCGTATTGAAGCCCCGTTATTTCAAAGTCAATATATTCGGCGTACATTTCACTGACCAAGTAGGTTTTACCAACCCGTCGCCTACCCACCAAAGCAATCATTTCAGGTTTAGCAGAGTTTAATGCCTCTGTTAATTCCTGTTTTTGAGTCGTTCTGCCGATAACTATATTTTCCATATTTGTTTTTTGCGATAAAAAATAAAGAGATTAAGCAGATTATCTAAATGATAATGTGCTTAATCTCTCAAAAATAAGTAGATTAAGCAGATTATCCAAGTGATAATGTACTTAATCTCCCAAAATTAAATAGATTTCACAAGTTACCCAACAAAAAAGCAGCCCCAAACCAAAGGTCAAAGGCTGCCTAAAAAATTAGAATTTGGGTTTTGGAATTTGCTACTCCTACTTCGCCGCCGCAAAAGCCTGTTCCAAATCCTCAATAATATCATCAATATGTTCGATACCGACGCATAGGCGCAGGAGGTCTTGCGTAACGCCTGCATTGGCTTGCTCCTCGACGGTCATTTGTCGGTGCGTGGTAGATGCCGGGTGACACGCGAGCGATTTCGCATCACCGATATTCACCAATCGCTTGAATAGCTTGAGCGCATCATAGAATTTTTCTGCTTTTTCATAACCACCTTTGATACCAAAAGTCATTAGAGAAGAAGGCTTACCGTTGGTATATTTTTTCGCCAGTGCGTGATATTCGCTACTCTCCAAGCCACCATAACGCACCCAAGAAACTTGGTCGTGACCTTCCAGATATTTCGCTACTGCCACCGCATTATCACAATGACGTTCCATGCGTAATGAGAGCGTTTCCAGCCCTTGCAAAATCTGAAAAGCAGCCATTGGCGAGAGTGCCGAACCTGTATTTCGCAGGGCAACGGTACGCATCCGTGCGATATAAGCCGCGGGACCAAATGCCTCGGTATAAACCACGCCATGATAAGAAGGTTCGGGCGTACTCATCATCGGGAAGCGGTCGGCATGTGCTGCCCAGTCAAACTTACCACCATCTACGACCACACCACCAATCGTTGTACCATGTCCGCCAACATACTTCGTCACAGAATGTACGACGATGTCCGCACCGTATGCAATTGGATTGATAAGCGCAGGACTCGCTACCGTGTTGTCCACTATAAGCGGTACGCCGTGTGCATGTGCTGCCTTTGCAAGAGCTTCAATATCAGCGATATTTCCTGCTGGATTTCCGATGGATTCGCAATAAATCGCTTTTGTTTTACCGTCAATGAGTTTGCTGATGTCTTCAGGGCTATCGCCTTCCGCAAAGCGTACTTCAATCCCTTGTGCGGGCAACATGTGAGCAAATAAGGTATAACTTCCACCGTACAGTTGTGGTACAGAAACGATATTGTCACCCGCTACCGCTAGGTTGAGAATCGAGTAATTGACCGCTGCACTACCTGCACTCACGCCGAGTGCCGCAATACCGCCTTCGAGTGCTGCCATACGTTCTTCCAACACACCCACTGTCGGGTTCATAATTCGACTGTAAATATTTCCTGCCACCGCGAGATTGAATAAATCTGCGCCATGTTGAGCATTGTCAAATTCGTAAGCTACCGTCTGATATATGGGGACGGCAACTGATTTAGTTGTAGGTTCAGATTGGTATCCGCCGTGAATGGCTATCGTTTCCTTTTTCATTTTCGTTGATTTTTAATCACGGATATTGTGATTCGTGATTGGTGAACTCGTGATTTGTTAAAACTTGCCTTAGTAATCCTTTGAATGTCAATATTTTCAAAAATATTAACATGTATTGTTACTTCATTAAAAGCATACTATAAAGAAATTCTATGGAGCTAATCTACGGTAAAAAAGATTTATTTTGATATTAATTGAGGATTTATTTGTTGTGTAAACGGTAAAACGATTTTGCAAATCGTACGATTTGTGTGGGTACGATTTACGATACCAATATTCGTCGGCACAAGAATCATTTTACCCCTCATTCAAATTGTCAATCAAACTCTCCAGCATTTCCTCTGAAAAATTTCCGTGACTAAAATTGACTGATTTAATCAATGGTAATGAGAGGAAAATAGCTTTTGCTTCGTGGTCTTCCGGCTTTTCAGAGTCAATGGATGTACCAAAACTTTGTAGAATATTTTCCACAAATGGTCGCCCTGTAGGATGATGAATAATGTCTCTAAATGGTGTGTATTTATCAATGACACGCTTGTATTGTTGGCTTGAATTTAGCGTAACCGTCGTATGCAAACGTATATCCCGCGACGAACTACCCACCAAAATATCAAACTCGCCTGACTCGGCGTACCATTCTTTTATTTCAGGATGAAAGTAGGTAAACGCTCGTTTATCTAATTCAAAATGAATGGTTTGTGATGCATCTTCGTTTAAGTGAATTTTCTGAAATGCTTGTAATTCTTTCACAGGGCGTACTGCATCCGACACTTTATCATGCACGTATAACTGTACGACCTCTGCACCTGCGCTTGAGCCGATATTTTTTATCGTCAAAGAAATTTTCAAGGTATCATCATCACTAAATTCACTTTTATTTACTGCCAAATCCGAATATTCAAAACGCGTATAAGACAAGCCATGTCCGAATGGAAACATGACTTCCATGCTCTTGGTGTCATAGTAACGATAACCGACAAAAATACCTTCACGATAATCCACGCTACGATGTTCGCCGGGGAAATAGAGATGTGCCGGATTGTGCTGCAAGCGCAAGGGAAAAGTCTCGCCCAATTTGCCCGAAGGATTCGCCCGGCCAAAAAGGATATTTGCTACCGCAGCACCGCTACCCTGTCCCGACAACCACGCTTCGAGTATCGCGGGTACGTCACGCTCCCATTCTTCGATTTCGACGGCAGCACCATTCGAGAGGATAGCAACGGTACGCGGCTGTACGGCTGCTACTTCGCGCACAAGTGCTTTATGCGATTCAGGAATGTCCATGTGTTCTCTATCCAATCCTTCCGCCTCAAAATCATCCGGCAAACCAATAAATACGAGTGCAATGTCTGCTTTTTTAGCTAATTGAACAGCAGCATCAAGGTCGGATTTATCATAATTTTCGCCGCGTGATTCGTAGAAGGGGTGATAATGGACTTCAACATTTTCGCCAACTATTTTTCGGACATTATCCAATGCATTTTCCGATTGAATGGCATTGACATTAGAACTGCCGCCGCCTTGAAAACGTGGTGTCTCGGCAAATCTGCCTAAGACTGCTATCGACTTGATTTCATTTTCATTCAAAGGTAAAATATCGTCCTCATTTTTCAACAAAACAATGCTTTCCTCTGCCGCACGAATGGCAAGGGCATGATGTGCATCAACATCAATTGCTGTATTTTTTTGTTTTAATTCGCCGGTTTTTAGAATAATACGCAATAAAGGTCGGAGCGTACGGTCGAGACGAGATTCATCCAATGTACCGTTTTTGACGGCTTGTATGATTTTGTCGGCACTAAATCCATTGTCTGGCATTTCGAGGTTGAGTCCCGCGTGTGCAGCGCGGTCGGGGTTGTTTACAGCTCCCCAATCTGAGACGACGAAACCCTCGTAAGCCCATTCGTCGCGCAAGATGTGCGTTAGCAACCATTCATTTTCGGATGCCCATGTGCCATTGACCTTATTATAGGCACACATCATACTCCACGGAGCAGATTCTTCGATGGCAATTTCAAAACCGCGCATGTAAATCTCGCGCAAGGTACGCTCATCGGCATTGATGCTGTGCATCATGCGTTCATGCTCTTGATTGTTGGCAGCAAAATGCTTAATACACGCCCCAACTCCCTGTGATTGAACGCCTTTGGTAAACGCTGCGGCAATTTTCCCACTCAAATAAGGGTCTTCGGAATAATACTCGAAATTGCGCCCATTGAGCGGTGTGCGTTTGATATTTAAGCCGGGACCGAGGAGAATTTGTACGTTATTGGCTTGACACTCCCGCCCGATAGCTGCACCGACTTCGTGGATAAGTTCGGTATTCCAAGTCGCGCCTAATGCGGAAGCGGTCGGAAAACAAGTAGCGGGAATACTGCCTTGTAAGGTGGCGTTGTCACTTCTATCCATTTTGCGGAGTCCGTGTGGTCCGTCCGCAACATACATGGCGGGGATATTATATTTCTCAATTGGATGTGTTGACCAAGCATCACGTCCCGAAATTAGTTTGGCTTTATCTTCGAGGGACATCTGGGTGATGAGTTGGTCTAAGTGCTTATCTGTATGCGTATTTTCCTTATTCATAGTGTAAGTGTCATTTGTACACTATGTAAAGGTAGGAAAAAAAATACAATCTGCGGTAGGGGCAGGTCGCGACCTGCCCCTATCGCAGAGTGTATTTTAATTAAAATCTTCGGTT
>JAHDEO010000283.1 GCA_020628725.1 Saprospiraceae bacterium | reverse complement strand
ATTAGCGAGAAAAAGAAACCAAAATTTATTAAAGATAATTTTGTCTTGGTACTTATTTTTAAATAGCCTATTCCATAGTTTTTGATTGTTTGGATGAATAGATTGTTTTTGGGAATTGACCATTTACTGTATCGAGAAGAAATATTATATACATGTTAAATAAGTTTCAAGTTTATCATATTAATCCGGTAAATGGCTAATTCCGTTGTTTTTATTAGACGTCAAATATAAAAATAACGTTGGCATTTATTGTTATTCATTTTGTGGAATCCAATTTTTAATGCCTTCAATATCTATTGTTGTTTTTACTTTTCTAAATTTTGCTCCTGCATTAGCAGGGTTTGTTTGTGTGTACGAGTATATATCGTAATTTGTATTGGCTTTTTTCAATTCAGGGATTTGATTTTCCATATATTGTTGCACACCATAAGCTCTCAAAAAACCAAGTTCACCATTTGTAATTCTGTCCCAATGTTGTAACCTAAGCGGGGTTTGTTTATCATTGAGGTAGTAATATTTTATCTCATCGGGCTGCAGATTGAGTGTATCCTTAGGTATGACACCTAATTCGCCTTGATACCGTAATCCCAACACTCGTCCGGCGTCGGTGTATCCGGCTAATTTGACATTTATTTTGCTGCTTTGCGTGATGTATTTTTTTAATTCATTTTGAATGTTGTGGCGGATATTTTGCGCTATTTCCGTGACTACTTTTGAGTCTTCCATTTTGAAAGCACCGCCATTAAAATCAGAAGATGAAATTGCCCAAAGGGCTTCTTTGGGTGCTACTTCGTAGGCGTATTCTACGCTGATATTTAGTGTACTATCCGCATTTATTTTTTTATTAAAATTAAAAACAGGTTGAATAGGGAAGGGGAAATGTTTACTTTTGTTTAGCTCATCAAAACGTTGTCCAATACGACTTTTTAGAGCTTGTTCGGTAGCCGTGATTTGTTGTGCGGGAAACTGCTCTGTCATGACCACCTTTTTAGGAGGTTCAGGTTCGACAACGACAACAGGCTCAAGCGGTTTATTCAATAAAGCATGACCGGCAGCCGAAAAGCCGGTAATTATAGTGATAATTAGGGGAATAAAAACACTGATAATCAGTGCATTACTAATACCTTCGTTTTTGATTTTTTTAGGAAGATTGAATGATAATGAGATGATATTAAGTGCTAATAAAGCAATTAATATGTAGGCAAGTATAGCATGTAGAACTTGGGGAAGCGGAAAAAAATAATTAACTACAAAGAAAATTAATCCGGGAATTACGAGCAGCCACAAAACAATCGATCCGCCCGAATTTCCCGATGAATCTTTTTTCGCTACATCGTGTTTCTTTTTCTTTCTTTTCGGCAAAATGAAAAGAAAGAAAATAAGAGCTAACAAAAGACTTAATGCCAGAACGACAACATTTAAGATAGAGGCACTCATATCGCGTGATGTTTTGTGTGGATATACGAGTAACTTATTAAAAATGTTACAAATGTAATGCCTTTGTTAAGTCTATTGATATAAAATGCAAAAAATATAACATATGATTTTTTTAACATTGCTCTATATGCCGTCAAATTCTACTTTTTATTCTTTTTTTAGACGATTGATAATCATTTCCCATAATCGTTCGTAAGGGATAACTTCAAGCTCGGTAATCAAGCCTCTATAGTTGAAGGGCGTCTCTGTAAGTCGAGTATGGTATTTCTCCGTATTGGTCATATTTTCCGGTACAAAATCGGCGCGCATCAATTGTTGAAGCAGACGAATAAAGCTGATAACGCGTGTAAATTCTTCTTTTTTCAACTGGCGATTGGCGTAGCCTTTAAGTCTATCGATGCGCTCTGCAACAGCATTAAAACTGCGCTTTTCAAGCAAGAATAACATTTGCGCTACGACCTGCAAAACGGTAAAGATGCGCTGGTCTTTCGGGTATAAAATCGGATCATTGAGAAAGCGCGACAAGCGGAAATTCTTGCGTTTGTGTGCGCGAAGAACGGGACTGTTAGCAGACTGACTTTCAATGATATAGTTGAGATAGATTTCGTATATTTTCCATTTTTCTCGCTGAATACCCGTCATTTTTTTGAATTTGGAATTGCTCGTGGTTCGATTGTAGATGGCTACCGCTTGAATGTAATTGTCGGTATGCAACGCAATCAAGAGGTAGTATTCCATAAATTCAAACCAATTGGGGCTACCATCGGGAAATGACTGCAAAGCCTTTTCCGCATTTTTTTGACCTCTGGTAAAGT
This sequence comes from Saprospiraceae bacterium, assembly GCA_020628725.1. Taxonomy (GTDB): domain Bacteria; phylum Bacteroidota; class Bacteroidia; order Chitinophagales; family Saprospiraceae; genus JAHDEO01. The sequence goes on along the minus strand of JAHDEO010000283.1, from coordinate 7,331 downwards.
CGCGCATATGCAGGTGAGCAGACATTTTTTTGAGTTGGAAGGTGGCTAATTTATCATCTTGGTAATAGAGTGGATTTTCTTCGATATACTTCTCGGCACGTTCACAAACTTCGAGTGTGCTATTATAATCAAATAACATTTCGTAGCGATATGCCCATACCAAATACATATTGTATATGATAATCGGCGAATCGTAAGTCTCTGATAATCCAACTAATGCCTCGCAATAAACATCTATTTTTTCAGCAAGGTCGTGGTTTTTTGATGGTGGTTTATGATAATTCATCACGACGCGCTGATAAAGTTCTTCAGAACGGATTTCGGCGTCAAGTACGTCTTGATATTGCTTGCTGTATTGGTCGTAAGTTTCGTAGTCTTTTTCATTGCCTTCGCGTGCACAATGTTCGCGCAATATACGTGAGCAATTGACGATTACATCAGCGAATTTGAACTTCAAGGCAGTGGTCAAAATTTGTCGGGCGAGTGAGGAGGCGGTTAGGTAAGCTTCGTTGGCAAGGAGTATTTTTACGAGTGTCCAGTCTTTGTTGCAGGAGTAATAAGCTCTATCATAACCGGACGATGAGGGCTTGTTGACGTCGAGGAAAAATAGTGTATTGAGCAGCCGTTTTCGGAAACGCGATTTGAGTTGTCGATACTTGTCGTCCGTAGGTGCGCAACTATACAAAAATGCCGCTGCGTCGCGGTCATTCTTGAATTTATTCGCCATCAGTGCCTCATAGAATTCATTGAATTTGCTATTCTTATGCTTCAATGAATGGTCGTCGAATATTTCAATTTTTCTGACTTTCTTCTTCGTTACAATCTTTGAAATCTCTATCAGGTTTTTCATATTACTCGCTTAAAATTTAGTCATCCAAATGTACGATAAAATTATTTAAAAGTCCAATTTTGATGTCACAAATTTATACGGTGAATAAAGCGAGTTGTTTCACTTAATTAATACTTTTTATTTTTAATAAACTGTAAAATGCTGTTTATTAATTTATTGTGAGGGCGATAAAAAAAATGTTTTTACGAAAAAAAATAAAAAAGCATCGCAAAATAGTTTTACGATGCTTTTTTTTACATTAAACGTGACACAGATATTGGAGTATCTGCTTGTTAATGCCTTATAAATTCGTGAGTTCGATATTATACGAAATACACTTCACACATGACAGTGTAAATTTCAAATTTCAAGCACAAAATTCCAACCTGAGCATACTTTTACAAATATTTCGTTAGAATTTTTTAAGACTGCGATTCATCGCAACGGAATGAATTGTGAGCATTTTACTATGTAAAAATAACTCGTAACTTGTAACCCGTAACTCGCATTATTTCTTCCCGAATTTGATGATATTAGCCACTTTATATTCACCTTTAATATAATCCATCAAATCACCTTCAAGAATGACAGTTTTCTTGTCTGCGCTCAAGGTGGCGTCTTTGTTTGTCATTTTCTTGACTTTGCCCGGCATGTGATAGATTGTTTTGTATTTGGCTTCGCCAAACATCATTTGCATCATTTGTATTTCATCTTCGCCCATATCCAAGTCCGGTTCTACTTCTGAAGCTTCTCTACGAACAAGGGTACGCTTAGTAAGGTCGAAATAACGAGTAAGACCATCACCGCCCATAATGTTTCCAAATGGTGAATCAGCTCCCATGCCGCCCATACCAAGCATGCTGTCAAGTTCGCCGCCTTCTTCCTCATCTTCTTCGCCACTCATTTCGTCCATCATAGCCATGATGTTATCAAAGTTTTTGAAGAAATAATCAATGTCGTCCATATTGTCGAAGTCGAGATTGAAATCCATAAAGAAGGCATTTTCATCAGGATTTACATTGAGTCGCATATTGACTTTATCGACGAATTCCGGATTGTCTTCAAATTTTTCGAGGATTTCGGGAGAAGCATTTTTCAGGTACATGATGCTGTCTACGCCCTGCTCGAGCATAGCATCAAAACTATCTTCTTCTTCCATATCCTCCTCGCCTTCTTCTGCATCTTCTTCGTCTTCCGGCATGATGTCATCCATTTCAGACATCATTTTTATCATGCTCATCATACCACTCATGTCCATTCGCATGGTGTATTTCCCGGAGCCGTCTTTATTGAGAAACATCTCTTCAACGATGTCAATACATCCTGTAAAAGTTGTTAAGCTGAACATTGCCAGCGCAATAAGTAAAATGTTTTTTAAACGCATAATTTATTTAGTTTATTAGTTATTAGTTTATGAAGTTTATTAGGTTCATTAAGTTTATTGAGTTCATTTGGTTGTAAAATTTTGCATAGCAAAATGATAACCTAATAAACTTAGTAAACTTAATGAACTCAATAAACCAATTCACTTCAAAGTTACTCCATAAAAAGTTTCGATATGTTCGCCTGATTTGAGGGTTTCAAGCCCTAAACTGTTGTTGAAGGCATCAGGGGCGCAAGTCATCGGCTCAATGGCGATAGACTTGCGTGAGGCAGGAATGAAAATCTGCAAATAAGGGCAGTTTTTCTGGCTAATTAGCAGAGTTACATCACGCTCGTTGTCATATAAGGTCGTGATAGCTTCTTCACCATTATTATTGACGTAAAATCCTGTGTCGAAAGGCGTCTGACCGATGGGGGCAGCAGTTCTGAATTGATTATAATCCAATAATTTACCTGTCGGAATCATGCGCTCGCCTATTTCGATGCGGCGTCCTTCAGGGAGTTTGAGTGAGAGGTCGTTTATTTTTTTATCGCCCAATTTGAAATACGGATGCCATCCGATGCCCATCGGCATCGACTGGTCGCCAACATTATGTACCAAGACACTACAACTCAATTGTCCTTTGCGAAGCGTATACATTACGGTTGTCAAAAAAGGAAAAGGAAAGCCCGGCGTCCCCTCAAAATCGTGCTGAAGCGTAAGCATCGCTACATCTTCAGTTTGCTCAAATTTGACATCGAATTTCCGGTCGAATATCAAACCATGAATGGCATTATCCTCATCTGCCCAATTGGGTGTTAAGCGATACGTTTGTCCGTTGAATTGATATAAACCTCTATCTACACGGTTGGGAAAAGGAATGAGGTGGGAAGACCTAAAAGATTGTATTTCAGTCACTTCTGATGGGGTTTCGTAAGCCTCAATCAGTTCGTACAAATCACCGTTATTACGCAATACCAAGCTTTGAAGTGTTGCTCCAAAATCCGGTATAACCGTACAATGCTCTCCGGTTTTATCATTTTTGAGCCGATATAATTCGTACTCTCCAAATGTTTCTTTTTCTAACGAAAACAATAGCAAGTCAATTTAAGTGCAAGTACAAGTTCAAGTGCAAGTTTAAAACCAACCCGACACCAAGTAGAACTTACTTGTTTGCATTTTTTACGGTGAAAAAACGCACATTATAAGATTTTAATGGAGTGATTCGACAGATTTTGCAAAAGTAATCATTTTAAAGGACTAAGTCAATTAACGAGTTGATGAGTTGACGAATTGATGAGTTGTTGTGATTCGTCAACTCATCAACTCGTCAATTTGTCATCTATTCCCCAAAAGCGGATCTTTTCCACGTCCTGTACCTAATTTTGGTTTCACAATAGGTGCATTTTGTTGGACATGGGTGAATACTTTATCGACATTGTTCCATTTGCCTCTTTTCAACTTGAAACCATGATAACTGCCGTCGGGCATCATTGCATTTCCTTCATCTTGGTAAGGACTCGGAAATGGGATGAGGTGGTCATAAATAATCATTTCCAACTCTTCATTATAATTGAGCGTAGCCGATGCTGTACCTGAATATTCGATGATAAAACGGTGGTCGGTACGGGGCAATTTTCCTTCTTCTTGAATATTAAATACGGGTGCGCCAAACTTGGGTTCACCATTTTCAAAATACAATACATCCATCACCTTGCGGCGCGTGTACAGCGAATTAGCATCAAAGCCAAAAAGCGTATAATATTTATTCTTTTTTCGCTTTGACATGGGTTTAATATTATAATACAATACGCCATACCATTCATCAGCATCCAAGACTTCGCTACGTGGGCGACGCACTGCTTCAGAGCCGTCTGTCAAGGCAAAAATCTTTGGCTGATCGCCTGCCATTTGGATGAAACCGCCGTAGATGAAATGGTTTTCGTTGACACATAATTGCCAAGTAAATATTCTGAACTTATTGTCTTCCGAAGGCAATACCGATACTGATACTTCCTTGAATTTGCTGAAAGGATACTCATACGAACCCGGCATCTGCAATACTTCTTCCAATCGCTTCGCGAAAGATTCGGCAGCAATGGCTCTATTCTTAGAAATAGTATCCATCATATTGAACGCATATTCGCTCAATTCTTTTTCGTATTCATCAAATGAGTTTTCTTGTGCAAATACAGATGTAATGAACATTAAGGCTGATAAAACAGACAATATTGCTTTCATATTTTTTTAATTGAGAGGTCAGACCATTTTATTGTCAGAACGCTTCGCTGTCAGAGGTCAGATATATTATTTATCTGACCTCTGACAATGAAATGTTCTGACCTGACTTCTAAAATAATGCCAAGCCCATTATTCGTCAGGGCAGGCGGAAATACAACGTATGATTTATGCGAAAATTGTTTGATGTGAACGTAGCGTGATACTTGGGCTTTGTGCCATGATGATTTAGTTGTGTTATTTCTTTGATGATTATTTACTTTTTTGTATTAAAAGTATTTTAAATATGGTTAAAAATAATTCATATTCAGGATTGAATAGATTATGATAATTCGTTATAAAAAACTACCTTTAAGCCCCATTGCCATTCATCCAGATTACCTACTCGCACGTTTCCAAGTATCATTTTATGAAAAGAATAACACAAACACCTGTGGTGGTACTGGTATTTCTATGCAGTATCATCCACCTAAATGCGCAGACATTTACAGGGGAAAATATCAAAAAAGCGAGTATCGACTTACCGGGAATTAGCACTTTTGATGCTTTTGAATTAGAGGCACAAGCTATCATTGATTTTATTGGTTCTAATGAATTTGATAATAAAATTCATCTAACACTCGGTACACGTTATGATTGGGAAATTGATTTGAATGAAAATGATTTATTCGCAAGAGAATATAAAGCTTACGCGATGAATTATGCTCAAAAAAATCCTACCGTAAAAGCTGATAAAATCGCCTACGAAGGCTACCTCGCCGATGGTACACAAGTACGATTTTCCTTCATGGAAGATTTCTTTTTTGGTTTAATCAAAAATCAAGATAGGGAATTATTTATCGAACCCTTGTATCGAATACAACCGGGTGCGAATAAGGATATTTATGTGGTGTATGATGTTGAGGATGTCGTCGTTAATCCAAATCATACTTGCGGCGTTACCGAGCAAAGAAATATGACTCGTCAAATCGAGAATGACCTCAAAAGACTCGACACCTATTCAGGAACAACGACTTGCCGAAAAGTCGAACTTGCCACTTGTGCAGACCGTAGTATGTATGACAAATATAGTTCAGAAACTGCCGTGAATAATTACATCGCAGGCATCATCAATCTCGTAGAAATTGACTACCAAAATCCCAATGCTTTTGTATATGATTTGCAATTTGAAATTGTGGAACAAATCGTCATCACGGGGGATAATCCATCGGTATGGTCGGGCAACTATCAAAATAATGGAACAGAATTGAACCTCGGCGCATTAGGTGATTTCTGTATTTGGGCAAATAGCGGTTTTTCAACCAATTACGATTTGGCGCAGCTTTGGACGGCAGCTAATCTTTTTGCAGTAGATAATGGTAATGACAATCTCAGTCCGCTTGGTGTCGCATGGGAATATGGCGTGTGTAGTTCGACCAGAAATTGTAGTTTGATTGAGGATTTTAGCACGGATATGGCAACGATGCAACAAGTAGTCAGCCATGAATTGGGGCATAATTTCGGTTGTCCACACAATGACGCACCGGGCGATAACATTATGGGACCTTATGTCAACCCTGCGGCTGATTTTTTCTCACAAACTTCTCAATTATTTGGCAATGCCAGCCTTGTAGATTGTTCGGGATTTTCGACCTGCGGTTGTATTGAGATTGTTGAGGCAATTCCCTTCAATTGTGACCCTGTATCGGGTAGTCATAGCCTTTATGTCACCATCGAACATAACGGAAATACGGGCTTGTTCGCGCTCAATGCGGGAGGGGTTTTTTGCGAATTTTAGTTATGGCGAAGATGTGCAAAGTGTCACGATACCTTTTGTTCCTGTTGGCACAAATGAAGTGACAGCGATTCATCTTGGAGATGCGAGTTGTCGTGATGAAGCTACCTATATTGTTCCGGAAGAAAATATTACGATACCAAAGTTAGTGTACTGTGAATCAGATGATATTGAGTACGAATTGACAGGTGTGGAAACGGAGCAATTTGGTTCAATTCGTCTTACACTCTTGAGCGATGGCTATGCAGAACAGGAAAATGCTGCTATCATTTATGATGTCAACGGCTCGGTGGTGTATGATTATTTTTTGCCTTCTCTGAATGCTTATGATGTGAATGTCCGTAATACGGGGCTTTTGAATCTTGCTTACGCGCCATACACGGTAGTCGTAGGTGATATTTCCGGAAATGGACTGCAAGCCAATACTTGTTATGGCGACCCTGAATTGGAGGGCGGTTATCTCATCGAAGATGGTGCAGGGAATGTCATCTACGGATCGACCACACCGCCTTACGGGCCACTTACACCGACCAATTGTAATGGCAATGATGCGCATTCACAAGCGCATACATTTACACCCGAAGTAGAGGCTGTTTTTGGTGGAAATTTTGTAGGAACAGGCGTTGCAAATGGTGCGATAAATGACGGGATTGCGACCTTCAACCCCGCTACGGCAGGCATTGGTGAACATTTTATAGACTACGAATTTAAGTCATATTATATTAGACCCAATTCATTTCCCTATCAAAATGCTACGGAGTTTATGGGAGAATATTGTGAGCGAACCACTATCAATGTTTACTCAGAGCCACAACTTGAATTGCACACTACGGTGTGCAACGGTAACACTACATATGCTGCTGTTATCAATGTTGATTTAGGAGAATGGAATGCGATAACAAGCGGCATAGTATCAAGCCTTGAAGTGACGACAACCGCAGGCGAATTACTCTCTGATACCACGGTAGGAGGTAGTATTGTTGTCAATCAGATTCCATCGGGAATAGATATTACGGTTACGATAGGAGATGAATCAATAATGGGTTGCCAACCCAGTATAACGGTATCGGCACTCAACTGCTTGCCTGCCGAATGTGCGTCGGATAGCGGAGGTTGGTAGGCGAGTT
>JAHDEO010000282.1 GCA_020628725.1 Saprospiraceae bacterium | reverse complement strand
CTTAGCCATTGTGAAGATGAATATTTAATTTCGGGTTGTTCTTTTGTAAGGAAAATAATTGATGGCACATTATGGCTTAACAGGCTGACCGGAAACTCTGTAATGACAGCTAAAGCAGTCATTACGATATTCGCGGTCAGCCTGTTAAGCCATAATGTGCTTTTAGTTTTCATTATTCCAACCAATTCATTGTCGGTCTGTTTCTGCACTCATTTTTTATTTGTAGTTTTCAAGTTTACTCTGACTCTTGCGGCACGTCTGATATGATACGCTTTTCACGCTCTGCCAATTCCCAGGCAGTCAGAAAAACCAAACGTGCGATACGTTCCATTTTTTTATAATCCAATTTATCAGGCGTATCGGTGGTTTGGTGATAATCTTCGTGAACGCCACTAAAAAAGAAAGCGGACGGAATGCCTTTTTCTGCAAAATTATAATGGTCGGAACGATAGTAAAAACGATTCGGGTCGTCTTTCGCATTGAATGTGTAGTCCAGTTCTATTTTGGTGTATTTATCATTCATGGCTTTGTTGACGGCATCAAGTTCTGTGCTGATACGGTCTGCACCGATAACATAAACGTAGTTGGGATTGAGGTGATTTTCATCCACTCTACCAATCATATCTACGTTGAGATTGGCAACAGTTTTATCCAATGGAAAAATTGGATTATCGGCATAATACTCTGAACCAAGCAAGCCTTTTTCTTCTCCCGAAACCGCCATGACGAGGATGCTACGGCGCGGTTGTGCGTTTGTTTCGGAGGCTTTGGCGAATGCTTCGGCGATTTCGAGTACGGCGGATGTGCCGGAGCCATTATCGTCTGCGCCATTGAAAATATCATTCTCGCGTCTGCCCAAGTGGTCGTAATGTGCCGTGATGACGATGACCTCATCGCTCAATTCGGGGTCAGAACCACGAATGAATCCCAGTACATTTTCCGCCAAAATATCTTCTTGAATTTTCTTTTGTCGAATAACAATTTTTGTTTTCAATTTGACGGCTTGTGGCTTACCTGTGTCGCGTATTTTGTCGCGGGCTTTGGTTACTTTATCCACTTTATTACCCATAATTGCTCGCGCTATATCAGTGGAAATGTAGCAGCTATTGGCGTATTTTCGCGCTCGATTACTGTTGCCGAGTACAAGATTAGGCTCGGTTAATCGATAGGCAAATTGAGCTGCATTAATGCGAACATTCGGCTCTATAATAAGCAAGGTTTTGACACCGTGTTTGCGAGCTACTTGTATTTTTGACCGCCAATTGGTCGTCCATTCAGAGGGCGTTTCTGTACCGCTAATGTAGAATTTGCCTGCCGCATCTTGTGGTTCACCGGGATAAACTAAGACAATTTTTCCATTGACATTTTGCCCATCGTAATCGCTATATTTTTTATCATCAATACCGTAACCAAGAAAAATAACTTCTTTGCTATCTAACTTCGAACGACTGCGATTTGATGAGGGAAATGAGTAGAAGTCTTCTAAGTATTTGTACTCCTTACCATTGACTTTGATTTTGATGCCTTCGGGATCCCAACCTTCTGCCAACAAAGGATAGGTTTGGTAATACGTTTTTTGTTCTCCCAAATCCGGCAAACCCAACGATTTAAAATGATTGGCAATATATGCAGCGGCTTTTTGCTGACCGCTTTTGCCTGTTTCACGTCCTTCGTATTCATCAGAAGCAAGTGTCATGGCGTGTTTCTCCAAATCTGACGCTGTAATGGTATAAGCAAATCGACTGGCTTCATCTATCACAGGAAAATGATAATCTCCCATCTTGGGGGCTTCCGGTACGATGACTTTCTCGTCGGATTTCACTTGTCCCGAAGGCACGACCGATACGCCAAGTCCTGATTTCGGTGGTTGGGTTTCAACCATTGCAGGACGTGTGCGGTCTGGTCTTTGAGCAGTGATGCGTCGTTCGCTGGTGCGCGGTGCTTTTTTATCTTTAAAAAGTAATTCCTCGGAAGCGACGGTTTCCTCTTGTGTGACATCGGTGACTTTACGTCCATTGACGGTCTTTTCGACCATCGTTTTCTTGACCACCTTGACAGTAATCAAGGTATCGTAAGTCACGCTTTCCATGACAATCGTATCCGATTGTCCGTAAGCAAATGAAGAAATAAGGAGTAGTAATATAATAACTTGGTTTTTCATAGTTTCGTTTGAAGTTTAAGTTTAAGAATAAGTTTAAGTTTAAATTGGCAGATTTGGCGTAGCCAAATTATTCATTTTTAAACTTGAACTTGAACTTAAACTTAAACTTATTTAACAGACAATCTTACCCACGCGTCTTGCGTGGCGTCCGCCTTCAAATTCGGTATTGATAAATGTTTCGACCATTTCCACTGCTTTTTCTTCTGAAACAAAACGAGCAGGAATGGCAATGACATTAGCATTATTGTGTTGACGAGCAAGGGCAGCGAGTTCTGTATTCCAACAAAGTGCGGCGCGAATACCTGCATGTTTATTTGCAGTAATGGCTACACCGTTGCCACTGCCGCAGATGACAATGCCCAGTTGTGCTGCATCTGATTCTACATCATTCGCTACGGGATGCACGAAGTCGGGATAATCTACCGAATCGAGTGAATTTGTTCCATGATCGATTACGGCGATTTTTTTATCTTCCAATAAATCCGTTACCGCTTTTTTATAGGGAAATCCGGCGTGATCGCAGCCTATGGCTATTTTCATTTTTATTCGTGTTGTGGTGTCGTGTTGTTATAGTGTGGTGGTTTTGATTGGTTATTTGAACAAAATTAAACATTATTCCTCAAATTCACTTATCAGACATTATAAAAAACAAAAATACACCGCAAAACTGCGATGTATTTTTGCTTTTGGAAATTGAAGTTAGAAAAAATTATTGCACGATAACCTTTTTAGTAATCATACCTTCATCGTTGGTCGCTTTGATATAATAGTTTCCTGCGGATAGGTTTTTCGTAGAAATATTCATCGTAATACCCGTGATTTTTTGAGCATGAACAGTTTGTCCGGTAAAGGCAATCAATTCAAAGGTATTGCCAATAAAGTTTTCGGAAAATTGTATGGTCAACTCCATTTGTTTGCCAACGGGATTGGGGAAAACTTTAACAAATTGCGTAGTAGACGGCGGAGCAACAACAGAAGTTGTCTGATAATCCAAATTGCGATATTCGATGATGCGGTTGGGTCCGCTGCCCGGATAGTCGGGTCCGTTGGTTGCCATATAGATTGCGCCATTATGCGGGTTGATGCACACATCACGTAAACGACCATAATCACCAAAATATCTTTCTTCTCCGATGATGTCTGTACCATCTTCGTTGAATTCCATTACTGAAAGTCGATTGTTAGGTGATGAGGAAGTCCCTGCTAATATAGTCATGAGCAATTTACCTTTCCATTCGGGAATGGCTTCGTGGTCGTAGTAATCAATACCACAGACTGCTATGCAAGGCGTCCATTCAATAAGTGGTTCACGGACGTTGAAAGCATTACAAAAATTGATTTCCGAATTGGTATTGCAAGCACCTTGTACATTGGGCCAACCGTAATTGCGCCCCGCTTCGATTAAGTTGATTTCGTCGGAAGATTGTGCGCCATGTTCAGAGGAATATAATTGTCCATTGGGACCATAAACCAAACCTTGTGGATTACGATGCCCGGACGTGTAAATGTAGCTGTCGGGGTCGGGATTGTCCGTGGGAATGGAACCGTCTAAGTTGATTCTCAGTATTTTTCCATTGACGGCATCCATATTTTGGCTAATGCTTGCATTGCCTGCATCTCCGGTGGTCATCAGGATTTTTTGGTCGGGCGTGATGAGGAGGCGTGAGCCGTTGTGCGTATTTCCACCATCAATATTATCCAGTAAAATAGTTTCATTACTCAATTCCATGCCATCCCAATCATAACTAACAAGCCTCTCTCTGATATTAAAACTTTGCGTGTAATTATACACAAGATAAACTTTCGGTGTATTCTCAAAATCGGGATGTAATGCCATTCCCAGCATCCCCGCTTCATCTTCGGCAGCAACGAGATTTTCAATATTCAAAACGGTAGTGATATTGCCGTTTTCAGGATTGATGCGGAGTACATGTCCGCGACGCTCGGTTGCCCATATGTGGTCGTCCGCCCCCCATAGGATTTCCCAGGGCACTTGAAGTCCAATAGCAACTTCGCGTTCAGTTAAAGTCGTATTGCCAACTGTAATTGTATTATAAGTACACGAACCGTCATCTTCAGTAGCAAGCGGCTCATAATTGGCAGCCCACGGGTCGGTACATCCTACTACGATGGAACTGCTAAAGCTGAGTTCCCAATTGATGCTGCCAACGCTTTCGCAATCGTCATTTGCATCACCGATACGGATGTAATAGGTGTTTGGTGGTCCCATCGCAATGTCAAGGCGGGCTGCTTCACCACAATCGGGATGGTCGTCATTATAATATAGCGTTCCGGCACTACTATCATTAGGTAGACCGACGCATTCGCCATAAACCCATATTTTTGTATTACAATCATTGGTATCGCAGGTGGATATGCTGTAGGTTCCCGTTTCGGTAGGGGTGAAAGCGTACCAGTAATTTGCCGTTTCTGAGGTATGACTACCTTCGACAACAGGAATGGAGCTAGTGCAAGCCACTCCGGGAGGACAATTAAAAACGACAGATTCTACACTATCAAAATCACCGCCGGATGCAATAAGGTTGCCGGCTACACTGATTTCATAGCTACCCAGTCCATAACCGCAGCAAATACCATCTCCATAGCTGTCTCTTATGGTAAAAATGACACAGGCATCTTGCGGGATACAAAACTCATGTATATTGGTTTGGTTGTTTCCGTATGTATTATCCTCAATGGAGAAGTAGACGGCATTGGTTTCAACATCAGTCAATTCCCATGAAGTCTCGTAGCCGTAATCGTCAGAAATGACTTGGATAGTAATATCAATTTCGTTGCCCTCACAATCGGCTTGGGCGGAAGATATGGAGTAGAAGGTAAAAAGAAATAGTGTAGCTAAGTATAAGTTTTTCATAAATAATAGTTTGTGCTCTAGGAAAAATGAAGAAGGAATTTACTCTGAAAAATATCAAAAAACAAGTGGTAGATTGATATCAATCAAAGTCAAAACATGAAGAAAAGGAGTTGGTTCCTGATTTGATATGCATTTAATATAAGGTTAATTGCTGTAGATTTCTTTGAGGAAAGACACCTTTAATCATGGTTTTCCCTCATTTGTTCATTAACCAGATAAAATCTTGTATGACCTCATTAAGGAATGATGACAAAATAAATTTACATTCTTGGCTGCTTCTTTTGCGCTTAACAGTGCTGTCTAATATTCAATGTCTTATTCGTTTGAGAATGCGTGTAGGCGAATTACTGTTTTTCTGAAAAAAAAAGAACGCACTACAAATGCAGTGCGTTCCGAAAAAGTATTATTTATGGTGAAATGAATCACAAAATTAGTCTTTCAATGGTGGTCCTTGAGCCGGACCGTAGTCTTTAAACAAATCCAAGACCTCATTCTTAATATCACTGTAATTTGGATTTGAGCTAACCATTTGTTGCAATTCACGCATCATACCTACCCATTGTTCAAAGTCATCTCTAAATGCTGTTTGTAAAGTATCGTCATCCAGCGAGTCCAAAAATTCGAGTTGATCGGCAGCTTCGCGGGCGAGGGTAAGGAGGTGTTCTTTGCCATCGGCTTCTGCACCTGCATCCTCATAAAGGCGAATCATGTACATCGCGTTGTAATCGTATGGGAAGTTTTTGTGCGGAAATACCTCAAAATATTTATTGAGGATATTTTTCGCACGCTCGTTGTCACCTTCTTTGATAAGGGTGCGCGCAAGACGCAACATCGCAAAACGATTACTCGCGACACTCGGCATATAACTCTCGTTGATGTAAGTGGTGATTTTATCAAAATTACCCCAACGGAATTTATTCATGATATTGTCGTACATTCTATCCGAATCGACACGACCTTGTCCGATAGGCATTTGTCCGAATTCAGCATCGCCCTTCGTTTTGACAGGTACGATACGCGATGCCAATCCTTCCAATTGCAAATAATCCGACAAGCCCAACAATTTCTCAGGACGACAAGTCACCGCATAATAAATCGGACGTTCCCAATTATTACTCGAAATAATATCCATCATCGCCAACTCATCTTTGATGAGTCGTTGTTTATTTTTCGGAAAACGAACAGGAATTTCGGTCACTACCTGCCCTGTATCGGGTCGTGTGACTGTGCCGTTTTGCATCACCACATTTTTATTCACCGGAATCACGATATTACTCGTTGGAATATAACTCGGTGATTCGGCAGGCAATCCGGCTTGGTCGGTCGCCGTGAATTTCATCACTTGCTGAATCGTCATTTTCTCATTACTGGCTACTTGTCGTGGATTGATGAAAGTAATGTTACGCTTATTACCCCGATAGGCTTCGGGCGGCATACTCATTTTGATTGGCGGCGAGTCGTTGACCTTACGACGGAGTTGGTCAATGTACCAATCTACCGCGAGGAGGCTCAAGTTGACCACCCGCACATCTGTACGAATGCCCTCTACTTCTTGTGCATACCAAAGCGGATACGTATCGTTATCACCATGTGTAAATACGATGGCGTTTTTATCGCATGATTCAAGGAAATTGGTCGCGTAATCGCGTGCGCCTGTATGCCCTGCACGGGTGTGGTCGTCCCAGTTTTGGAAACCCATAATCAGCGGTGCCGTCAATACGATAGCTGATGCTGCGATAGCGGCGACATTTCCAGCCATATACCGTTTGAATAAATCAAACAGTGCCATCACACCCATGCCTATCCATATGCAATAGGTAAACATCGAGCCTGCCAATACGTAATCTCGCTCGCGCGGTTCATTTGGGGGTTGATTCGAGTAGATGATAATGGCAAGTCCCGTCATTATAAACAACACGAATACCGCAAAGGCATCCCATTTGCGCCTACTATTAAAATGGTAAAACAAACCCAACAGACCAAAGATAAAGGGCAGGAAGAAATAGGTATTTCGGGATTGGTCATTTTTCATGGTATCGGGAATATTACTTTGGTCATACAGACGGAAATTGTCTACAAATGTACCACTCAACCAGTTGCCGTTTTTCGGATCCCAATTGTAGAAACCTTGTTCGCCGTTTTGTCTTCCTACGAAATTCCACATGAAATATCTGCCATACATCCAGCCGATTTGGTAGCGGAACATGAATTTCCAATTATCTACAAAACTTGGTTTTTTATTAGAATTTGGATTACCCATCCAACGACGGTGTTCTGTCTCGCGGTCATAATGTCCGATACGAGGCAAGAACATCATGTCATTGCTGTTGTATGTGTAAGATAATTTACGGTCAATGACTTCATATCTATCGCCTGCTCTGCCGACTCTTTCTTCCTCTTCTGTACCTGTTGGTTGTGCAGCAAAATGCGGTCCGTAGAGCAAAGGTCGGTCGCCGTACTGCTCACGATTGAGGTAAGACATCAGCGAGTAAGCATTCGACGGGTTGTTCATGTTAATCGGCGTATTGGCATTCGCTCGAATAACGATGAGTGCATAAGTCGAAAAACTTAACATTAACAAACCATAAACGACCACAATTTTTTGTAGATGATGATTGTCAATAGTTTGTTTGAGTCCAAAAATAGCTCCCGCAGCAAGCCCGATGAATAAGAGCGTCCCAACACTACCAAAAGCAGGAGCAGCCAGTAGACACAAGACTGCCAATGGAATACCAATTCGTGTTTGTCCTCTTTTAGAAGTGAACCACAACCCCGCTGCAATCAAGGCAAGCATGAGAAAACCGAGGAATATCAAACCACTATTAAAGGGTAAACCAAGATTATTCACAAAGAATTTATCGAAAGCACTACCCATTTTGAGGGTGCTGCTCATCACAACTTTTTGAATCACCAAACCAAAAATTGCCACACCAACCAACATCGCAATTCCCATATGAAGCAATTTCGGTTCTTCTGTTTTTTTGTAATAATACAATAATGCCGCTACAGGCAAAGTCAGCAAACTCAACAAGTGAACACCCAAAGAAAGTCCCGCCATAAACATGGCAAAAATCAACCAACGGTCTGCCTCACGGGTATCTTCCATGTGATACCACTTTACGACTGCCCATACCACGATTGCAGTAAAGAAACTTGCCATCGCGTAGACCTCACCTTCAACTGCCGAGAACCAAACGGAAGTCGCAAAAGTCGTTGCCAATCCCGCTACAAGTCCGCTACCGAGTGTCGCGAAAAGTTCTCCCTGACTCATATTTACTTCGCGTCCTACAACGGTCATTTTGGATAAAATCGCCGTTATCCAACACACAAACATCGCTACAAATGCCGTACAAATACCCGACATCACATTGACAGAGTAGGCTATCATCGCCGGATCGTCCGAAATTATCTGTGCTATCGTAGTGAATACATGCCCGACCATCATAAACAAAGGTGCTCCGGGCGGGTGAACGACTTCGAGCTTATACGCACCTGTGATAAATTCACCGCAATCCCAAAGGCTACCCGTAGGTTCTGCCGAGAGAATATATACTGTCGCTGCTATCGCAAATACGACCCAGCCGACTATCGTGTTCAGTTTCTTGAAATCCATAGGAAAAATGATTGTTTGATTGCTTAATTGTTCGATTGTAGAAATAGAAACAATTCAACAATCAGACTTTAGCAGTTTTACTGCGTTTTAACGTGCAAAAGTAACAAAATGAAATTACTTTAAAGACTTGTCTTGGGATTAGTTAACGGAAGGATAACATGGGCGATAGTTAAGGAAATCTTAAAATTGGTTTTGTGGGTAGGGGATTGGGGTTGGTGGTTTTTGGGATTTGTCTTGTGCCGTAAAGTTAGGTTCACTCAAATTGACATAAAGTTGGGTCTGTTATCGTCAACTATGTTCGTTTCGTTCTTTTTCTTGAAAAAAAGAACCAAAATTCAAGGTTGGATGAATTTCTTAACGCTCGAATGTCTCAAAAAAGCTACGTTTTGCAAACTCGCTGACGCTCAAACAATGCAAAATCGTACCTGCTTTTTTGAGACATTCGAGCTAAAATTCATAAGACCGTTCAAGTGGTTATAACTTTACGTCTATTTCGAAAACCTAACTTTACGACGCAAGACACATAATTTTATTCGATTTCGATGTTGATAAATTTATCAAAAAAAGATTTCAAAAGGGTATACAAATTGATTTTCGGCTGATATTGAGTACCTACGGCACTCAGAACTTGTTTGTTTTGGTATTTTTTACCGATATTCTACCTCTAACGAGGCATCTCAAACGTAAAAATGTTCCGTTAGGAACAAAATATCGGTAAAAAAATAATCTAAACCCCTCTTTTCATTGTCTCGTAGAGACAAAATTTCCCCTTTTGGATTTGTGTACCCTTTTGAAAAAAAGATAAACTTGTCAAATGTTTTCAAAATTTTATACACAAATAATGCCCTAAATTCACTTCTCCCCAGTCAACCCCACAGTAATCTTCGCCGACAACAAACAAAGCGGAATCCCTCCACCCACATGCACGTTCCCACCTA
>JAHDEO010000281.1 GCA_020628725.1 Saprospiraceae bacterium | reverse complement strand
TTCCTCGGCTGGGAAGGCAATCCGTACAATTACAATTCTCCTACACCTACAGAAGTCTACTATAATTATACGTCATTCAAGCCGATTTTTTACACAGATACCATCATTATTGACACGGCATTAGTCGAATATGTGGCACGTACCAATTGCTACGAAGCCGGAGATGGTTTTTGCGATACACCACCGGATTATCTGGCGTTCGGCTGGAATTGTAGTAGCGATACTTTGAGCATTCAACTACAAAAAGACCCGGATGATGTTGATTTTCGTTCTGATGGGCGTAACTTCATGAGTTATTCAGCCAATGCATGTAACGCACATTTCACTCCCGAACAAATTGCTGCTATGCGTGCTAATTTGCTTAGTGAAAAACCGGATTATCTATACAATCAGAATCCACAAAACGCATCTATTTCAGATGCTCCTGAATTGTTGGAACCCATTGCAGGAGAGGAAATTCCGGTGAATGCAGTGTATCTTTCTTGGGAAAATGTACCCAATGCCACACGTTATTATTACGAGGTAAATAGATTGAGTAATTTTAGCCCTGCATTTTTGATAACGAGTGGTGTTGTAGAAGGAACTTCGGCAGAAATTGACGATTTAATACCGAATACAACTTATCATTGGCGAATTATGCCATTCAATGAGGGAAATACCTGTACATTTTTCTCTGACGGAGCAAGTTTTATGACGGGTGAAGCAGTTGGTGTCGAGCAAATTGATGGTGTAGAAACATTGAGTGTTTACCCCAATTTACTCACAGTCGGACAGCCGTTTTTTGTAGAATTGACCACCAATCAATCATTACCTCTGCAAGCCAATTTGTACAATTTAAAAGGACAACTCATTCAACCTTTATTTGATACGAATGTGAATGGGAATTTCTCAACTTCCATTGAATTAAATGATGCACCTGCGGGAATGTACTTAATTGGTTTTCAATCAAATGAAAATATTTTTTACGAGAAAATAATTATTATGTAACACGGACATTCTTGTCCGTACACATACAAAACAGACAGGAATGTCTGTGTTACGATGGAATTAAATTATAAACAATTCGGTCAAGGCTCTCCTGTAATTATTTTGCATGGATTGTTTGGTACATTGGACAATTGGCAGACCATAGCGCGTCGTCTGTCCGAGAATCACACCGTATTCATTGTCGACCAACGCAATCACGGACGTTCTCCACATCACGATGAATTTAATTATGAAGTGATGGCGGAAGATTTGCGGGATTTCATGGAATCGCAGTGGGTGTATGAAGCAACCATTATCGGTCATTCGATGGGAGGGAAAACAGCTATGCAATTCGCACTCAATTACGGCGAGATGGTCGAAAAATTAATCGTAGTAGACATCGGTCCACAAAAATATAAAGGTGGACATCAAACGATTTTCGAAGCTTTATTTGCATTAGATTTATCAAAAACAGCAAACAGAAAAGAAGCTGAAAGTCAGCTCGCTACGCGAATTGACGAAGCTGCTGTCAGGCAGTTTTTACTCAAAAATCTAAGCCGAAATAAGGAAACAGGACAGTATCAATGGAAGATGAATCTCCCTTCCATTCACACGAATTATGAGCGCATTCTCGAAGCCATAGAAAGCGACGATACTTATGATGGTGAAACGCTTTTTATCAACGGCGGCAAATCCGATTATATCTCGCCAAGCGATATGCCCAACATTCAAAAATTCTTCCCACAAGCCACACTTACGACCATTCCACAAGCCGGACATTGGGTACATGCTGAAGCACCGAATGAGTTTTTTGAGTTGATTAATGCTACAATGCGATAATGCGTCAATGCTACAATGTTTAATGAATGAATGAGTGAATTTTGAATGAATGAATCATACTCTATATGATTCATTCATTCATTAAAAAACATTATCGCATTGACGCATTGTAGCATTGACGCATTACAAATAAGAACCGTCCACTTTCTGAATATCATTATAATAAGCCTGCTCGGTCAGTTGCGACCATTTACTGACTTTATTCTGAAAGTTTTTGTAGCTCGTGTAGACTTTCTTGCTCAGTGGGTCGTCGGCTACGATTTCGTTGAGTGCGGCTTCCGTTTGCCCTCTCAACTCGCTGAGTACCGATTCCGGAAAGCGACGTAGTTGTACGCCTGCATCCATGAGTTTTTCGAGATATGTTCCGTTTTGCGCATCAAATTCCGCCAATACCCAATTATGTACCTTCATGGAGACAGCATCCATTATCGCTTTAATATCATCAGGCAATCCGTCATAAACTTCCTTATTGATAAACATCTCCAACTGCGTACCCGGCTCATGCCAGCCCGGAGTATAATAATATTTTGCGATTTTGTTGAAGCCCATCTTCTGGTCGTGATAAGGACCAATCCATTCCGTAGCGTCTATTACACCACGTTCTAAGCTCGTATAAATTTCACCACCGGCTACGAGCACCGCAGTACCTCCGGCGCGATCCAAGACCTTACCTGCGAGTCCGGGAATCCTCATTTTCAAGCCTTTAAGGTCGGCTACCGAGTTGATTTCTTTGTTGAACCAACCACCCATTTGTACGCCCGAATTGCCACCTAAAAATGGAACAAGGTTGAATTTTGCATACACCTCGCGCCACAGGTCGTAACCTTCATCACACAGCATCCATGACGTTACTTGTTGGGCATTCATCCCAAAAGGGACAGCAGCGAAAAACTGCGCCGCAGGAGATTTTCCTGCCCAATAATAAGATGCACCTGAACCCATATCTGCCGTTCCTGACGATACGGCGTCAAATGCCTCCAATGCCGGCACCAACTCGCCTGCACCATAAACTTTGATATTGACACGTCCGCCTGTGGCTTCCTTCATCCACTTGGCAAATAACTCCGCCGACTCTCCCAGAACGGGGAATTTTGGGGGCCAAGTCGTCACCATTCGCCAGTTATATTTCTTGTCACTGATTCCGGCGGACGAACTGCCTTCGCTTTCTTTTGAGTCACCCGCACAAGCGAGTACGCCCGTAGCACCTGCGGCTACCAACATGGTATTTTTCAAAAATTCTTTTCTTTTCATAGTGTATGTAAATTTAATTTTAAATATGCAAATATATAAATAAGTAAATGCATGAACCTTAAATAAACGAATAAACTGCCCGACTCACTACTAAAAAATCGGACAAGATTTAAATTCTTCTAATGATTGTACTTTTGTAATGGTATAAATAGCAGAAATTTCGGGACCGCCTGCACCGTTGGTGGCGGTTTTGAAGGGAGAGATATTGATGTCGTAGCTGATGCCGACCCGTAAATTAAAGTAATCAATACCTGCTGAAAATGCGAGCGCATCTCCTATGCGATGCCATGCACCTGCATATACACTGATTTCATTGCCTGTTTTTTTGCTGAGATGATATTTGATATTTGTGCCGTACACATTTTCGCTGTATGCGCCTTGTCGTTGGAGTAAAAGTGCTGGTTGGAGGTCGATGATTGGTGTGATTGGGATATTTGCTTTTGCAAAAATCGACATTCGACGGGCTAATCGTACATCTTGATGCTCAAAGAAACTCTGACGTGGTTTATTGATACGCGCCAATCCAATCCCCGCATCTGCGCTGATTCCTTTTTTGGACAATTGAAAATGCCAATTCAAACCCGCATTCAGTTCACCGAATATAAAACTTTTGTTAGTAAAAAGTTCATTGGTCGGTAGAGTTTCATCAAAAACATCACCGTTGAATTGGTTGTCAAATGTCAGGTCATCGGTTTGAAAACGGCGTTGTGCTATGCCGATTTGTAAGCCGCCGGAAAGGAAATGTTTTTTGGATAATTGATGCGTGTAAGCACTTGATAGAGTGATATTTGTACGGCTTAATTTGGAATCTCCCGCTTGGTCATGATTCAGCAAAATGCCACCGCCAAGCACGTTATTGCCCAAGCGTTTTATCGGGATTTTCTGTTCAAAACTCCCGTGAAAAGTGGAGTAGGGAACAGGCACACTCGCCCATTGATTACGATAGTTTGCCACCATTCTCATATCGCCGCTATACACACCTGTCAATGCCGGATTGTGGTACAAAGGCACATTCCAAAATTGCGTAAAATGAATGTCTTGCGACCAACACATTTTCGCAATTAGAATTAAAATGAATGATATGTAGAATGTTTTTTTCATTTATTCATTATCCGGTTCTTTATGATTATAACTCAAAACTCTTTTAATTTTCCAATTTCCTTCTTCTATAATCCATAGATGAGTGAAATCGGCTGTACTTGTCAAATATTTTGGTCTATTTTCTTCTTCTCCATAAAATCTGTGTTTTCCCTTCTGTATTGCACCATAAACTTTTCCATTGGCTTTTAGCAGGTGAACTTCCAAACTTTCCACATCCAACTCGCGTGTTGGTCGATAATTCATATTGCACAATCCGGCAATTGATTGTATGAATGATTCCTTTGAGTCTGTAATACCTGCTTGGTCGTGATAAAATTCGAAATCACTACTGACCAGAATTCGTAACTGATTGGTATCGCATTGATTAAACCCTAAGTCAAATAAAAGACTATCATTCAGTTTTAGTGCTTCAAAAACTTCTTGATGCACTTTATCTATAAACGGTTCTTTGGATTCAATTAAGGTGTTCACTGATTCGCTTGGTTTTTGCCCTATACAACCTAAACTTCCAATAATTAAAGTCGCTATGATTAATCCGATGATAAATTTCATTTACTCTAATTTATATTCCAAAATCACGTTAACCGTCAAGCGAAGCGTCCGTCTATCGTCCACCGTCTACCGTAAAAGAGTCACATTTCCTTTCTTAAAATACTCTTCATTATCTCCACAGCGAATTTGTACAAAAAATCCGTAAGCATCAGGAGACAAGGCACGCCCTCTGAATGTACCATCCCAACCTGTATTTATATCCCGACTTTCAAATACTTGCTCTCCCCAACGATTATACACCGCTAAATAAAACTCCGTAATGAACGAACTCGCACGTACCCGAAAGATGTCATTTTCCCCATCATTATTTGGTGTAAAAGCATTGGGAATAAAGATATTTGGTTCTTCACATGCAGGAGGTAATACTTCCACTGTG
This sequence comes from Saprospiraceae bacterium, assembly GCA_020628725.1. GTDB lineage: Bacteria > Bacteroidota > Bacteroidia > Chitinophagales > Saprospiraceae > JAHDEO01. The sequence continues at coordinate 4,507 of JAHDEO010000281.1, read as the reverse complement.
ACCATCGCTTCACTTACACAACCTTCGGGAGTTGTGACGATGACGGTGTAAGTAGTGGTTTCTGTAGGAGTAGCAATTGGATTAGGAATGTCGTTGAAATCCAATGAATTAGCGGGCGACCATTCATAAGTGTAATTTGGATTTAGGGTAGCGTTTAATTGGCTACTTGCACCAAGCGGAATACTTGCCGGTTCTACATCAATTGTAATTTCGGGTGGATATTGTAGTGTAATTTCCCGTGAAAAAATATCTGTACACGCCGATGCACCGCTTCCAACTGTGAGGGTAATTTCGTAAGTGCCGGTGTCGGGGTAGGTATAATTTGGACTAAAATCGGTAGAGGTGTCATTCTCTGTGGTCGGGTCGCCGAAGTCCCAAAAATAGTCATTCGAGCCTACACTTTGATTGTCAAATTCGACGAGTAGCGAGTTGTTGCATTGCAATTCGGGCGCAAAAAAGGATGATACGACTTCCAAGCCGCAAGTCCCTACATTAAATTGAAAATCGCGCCGCGAAGTAGAAATCAATACGCCATCCCGATATTCTTGTGCACAAATTCCGACTACATATTGCCCCAAATTATTCGGCGTAGCCGTCAAAAAACCTGTTTCGCTATCAATCGTCAGCGGTATACCGCCCAACATGTCCATTGTATTGTATGGCGGATTGACCCATACGACCGAATCATAAGGTGGTGGATTGGGAGGCTGCGGAATTGGTGCCATATCATCTGCACCAAGAAAGGGCGCGCACATCTCATACACAATAGAATCACCATCAGGGTCAACGGCAAAATGCTCAAATTCAAAAGGCAAATTCGCACAAATATAAAATGGGGGCCAATCATTGAATCGCGCACTCGAATTGCATCCCAACAAGGCTTCCTCTGATATAAAACTGTAGTACGTAGCCCCTGTTTCCAGTGGGAGTTCTATATTGACAATGCTTTGATTGCGACAACATCGTTGATAGGATAGTTGATAACCGCCTTCACGGAAAGGTAGTGTCACGATGGTGTCGTACATCGTTGAATGATAACAAACTGTGGGAGGAATAACGAGACAAGGATTCTGAAGTTGAGGATTGAGCGTGTCGTCACCCATCGGCATCACGCGCAGGTCATAAACGAGGCTATTATCCGCACCAAAAACGCCAATGGAAGCGGGTTGGTCGAAGTAGGGAACGCCCGTCTCGCAATCACGGAAAACTTGCAGTGTGATTTGATATTGGTCATCACCGAGACATTGGTAATTCATTTCGCCTCCGACAATATGTGTTGCTAACATTTCCGTAGAAATGAGACACATTAAACATAGGAGGAAGCGATATTTTTTCATTGGTTCGTTTTCGTTTTCGGAATGAGGGATGAAAAATCAATAATTTGTCCATTTCATTGATTTTTCATCCCTAAACCTTATCTTGGTCTTCTTTTTTTCTCTTCCCATGAGGAAGAGTTTTTTTCGCCTCGATGGTTTTTGCGTCGAGGCGTTTTTTATTTGGTCCATAGTCGGTGGTCGATAGTCCATAGTGCTATTTTCGCGTAGCGAAAAAATAAAATCTATAATGTCTATCGACTATGGACTATCAACCATTGACTACTTGGTTATCTTCTTGACTATCTGTCCTTTATCATTAGAAATTTGAACGAGATACATGCCCTTTGGTAAGTCAGCCACATTCAAGCGAGTAGTGTAGCTACCTGTGGAATATATTTCTTGTTCTTGCAAAATTTCTCCTCTAATATCAACAATTTTCACATAAAAAGTTTCTGAATTGCCATTTTTTAACTCAATATCAATAAAATCGTTAAATGGATTGGGAAAAACTTCGAAATATTCAACACCGTCAATATGATTTACACCAACGACCATGTATGATATAGGCTCTGAAATGGCAGAACATCCATCTGCATTGGTCACTTCTACGGAATAATCGCCTGTTTCGGCAGGTGTGTGAGTTTGGTCGGTAGCACCTGAGATAGGCGCACCATTTAGGTACCACTGATAGCTCTGGTCAATGGGCGAGGCAGAGAGCGTCCCATTGCTACCGATAGTAATACTTGGAGTAGGCGAAGAAAGTACATTAACAGATACTTCGTCTGTACCCGACGCGCATACATCAGCAACAGTTACGCTGTAAGTAGTTGGAGAAGAAGGACTTACTGTAATTTCCGCAGTATTTTCTCCATTGCTCCAGAGGTAACTCGTACCTCCGGTAGCAGTAAGCGTGACGGATTCGCCTTCGCATATTTCAGAGTCGGGTCCGGCGGTAGGTGTAAGTGTGCCTGTGCCTGTAACACTGAAGCAAGCCTGAGTAGTCAAATTGATGGCATAGCATAAAGGTAAAGCATCAGTTCCGCAAGTCGCGGGAAGGGCTGCAGCGGTCGTATTGAGCAGGTTGAGTTGGTCGATAAAACTTTGTGCGGAGAAGGTGGTCGTGGCAGCACTAAACTGATCGACCAACAAAAAAAGTTCGTTCAAATCTTCAATGTCGCTGCCTGAAGTAATGCCCATAGCCGCAAGATTGATGCAGAATTGAGGAATCACAAAATCGACCAAAGTACAACAAGTGCCGAAAGGTGCGGCAGTACCCGTCAATATACCGTCAAGTGCGCCTTGTACTTGCTCCAAATCGAAGGCTACAGCGGTGACACAAAAAGCATCTCCGGCAATCAATCCAAAATCTGTCGGACTAAACACCCCATCGGCGTCTGCCCCTAAAATGAGTGGTCCGCCATCACCGGCTTGTTGATTGGAATCTGTGATAACATACTCAGTATTAGGAAGTCCTGTGGCATCTACGGCATTGGTAGCAGTAAACATTTGTCCGACACACAACTCGGTGTCTGCGGGAACAGCAATTTCAGGGGCAGAGGTCATAGGGCAGTTGGTTTGTTGGGCGTAAAAATTTACCGCATGGCACAAAAACGCAGCGGCGATTAGTAAACTTTTTAATTGCATAGCTTAGTTTAATGTTTAATGGTCAATGATTAATGGTTAATTCTGTAGATGCCCTAAAGTGTTGATTTCTAATTTTTTATAAAATAAATTATGAACTAACAATCACCAATCATGACTTTGACTTGGATAAAACTAAGCAATTATACGTGATTTTTTGGATTTTGGATGAAATTTTAACGGTAGATGGTAGATGGCATACGGTGGATGGTATAAATGCGAGGGGTAGTGTATCAGATGTAATGCTACCAATGCGGGATAGTACGCGGTTTTTTTTGATGAAATAATTTTAAAAAATGAACGGCACTACAACTCGACAATTCGCCAACTCAACAACTCGTATTTTACCAAAAGGGATAGAGTTTGGCGAGGTCTTCAGCAACAGGCATGTTTTCATTTTTTTGTTCATAAATGATTTCTGCTTGTTCGTAAAACGCGCTTCTTTCGAGGATTTTTTTGTGGATAAAATCAGGTAATTCTTTATCACTTAAATTGGCGATGAGTGGGCGATGTTCTTTTTCCGGAGCTAATCTGGCAGCAAGAATTTCAGGCGGTGTTTTGAGATAAATGCTGGTTCCTGTGGCATTCATCCATTCCAAATTATCGTGAAAACAAGGTGTTCCGCCCCCAGTTGCAATGACGGTATCAAACAAACCGGAGAGCTTGCCGAGTTCGTCACGTTCAATATCGCGGAAACCGTCTTCACCTTCTTCTTTGAAAATCTGCTCGATACTACGCTCTTGATTTTCAACGATATATTCATCCAAATCCACAAACATAAAATTGAGCTTACGCGCCAATTCAGCTCCAAATGTGGATTTTCCGCAACCCATAAAACCGATTAGATAGATTTTCATATATGCCATGACGTAGGGTCAGGTCGCGACCTGACCCTACGTCCGTTCGTGTAGATTTTATTTCGATTTTTCTCCGACGAATTTATGTTCCTTCAATTTAAACAACACATTAAACGTCGTCAAACTACCATAAATACGTGTGATGTATTGTTGCAAATTAATTTTCTCCTCGTCCGAAAGATTTTTGCTTGAATTGATACGCTGTTCCATGACGCGTAGGCGGTCGCGCAACATGACGATTTTATGGAAGAACTTCTCAATTGGCACTTCTTTGGGTTTGAGGTCGGCACTGGCGGGTTCGAGTATCATCAAGCCGCCTTTCCAGTTGTCACCAAGCGGAACAATTTCTGTAGCATCCGACCATTTTTTCAATATCGAAATCAGCGATTTTTCTGCTTCCGTAAACGTCACAGCTTCCTCTGCATCAATGTGTTCTATAATTTCTGACCATTGGTCGTAATCCTTGCTGACTTCCTTCATGCCGTACAACATAAAGCAGACATCGTAAGTCGCAAAATTGAGTTTCATAACCACGCCTTTACCGTATTGCGGATGGTTGACGCGAGAACCAACACCTAATAACATAATGAGTGAATTTTTGAATTTTGAATGAATGAATTGAAAATGAATGAATTGAAAATGAGTGAATTTTGAATGAGTGAATTTTGAATGAGTGAATTTTGAATGAGTGAA
>JAHDEO010000280.1 GCA_020628725.1 Saprospiraceae bacterium | reverse complement strand
TGCATCTTGAGAACAATCAACTAAGTGGCAGTATTCCACAAGAAATTGGAAACCTGAATAAACTATTATATTTGCATCTTGAGAACAATCAACTAAGTGGCAGTATTCCACAAGAAATTGGAAACCTAAGTAAACTACGCTATTTGCATCTTAATAACAATCAACTAAGCGGTAGTATTCCAACAGAAATTGGAAACCTGAGCGACCTAACACATTGGCATCTTAATAACAATCAACTAAGCGGCATCATTCCACCAGAAATTGAAAACCTGAGCAAATTAACAAGATTGTATCTTGATAACAATCAATTAAGTGGTAACATTCCACCCCAAATTGGAAACCTAAACCTGACACAACTGGCTCTCGGTAACAATCAATTAAGTGGTAATATTCCACCCCAAATCGAAAATCTAAGTTACCTAAGCTATTTGTATCTTAATAATAATCAACTAAGTGGAAATATTCCAACGGAAATCGGAAATCTGAACTACCTAACATATTTGCGTCTTGATAACAATCAACTAAGTGGTAATATTCCACAAGAAATCGGGAACTTAAACTACCTCTCAGAACTGCGTCTTTTCAACAACCAACTAAGCGATTGTTACCACCCGAATCTATCTAACCTTTGTGCTCAATTAAACGAATACGATATCAGTAATGGTAATAATTTCGATGCTACATGGGATAATTTCTGCAACACAGGAGAAGGTAGCTGCCCTCCCAACCCCGTTTTGCCCGGTGATTTTAATAATGACGGCGTTGCCGACCAGCACGATATATTATATTGGGGATTAGCAGAAGGCTACTCCGGTGCTGCTCGCCCCACTGCCACTGCCGCTTGGGTGCCACAAGAATGTCCTGAATGGGATGGCTATATCAATGACGTTAATCTCCACCACTCCGATGCTGACGGCAATGGTACGATTGATAATAATGACCTATCTATATTAGAACAAAACTTTGGTCAAACGACACAGAGCTTTTCAGCATCGTCTCAAAGTCCAAGTTCTAGTATTTTTCTGATGAGCCAACTATCCAAAGGCTCTTTGGGCGATGACATCGTAATAACTTATGAATTACACCTTAAATCAAATGTACCTATCAGTACACATGGTATCAGTGGAAGTATTGATTTGAGCAATATGCCCGGTATTATTACTGCAAGTATAGATACTACAGGCTCTAAACTCCGCCCTGATGCTTACGTATATGTCTATGACAGCAATCAAAAAGTCGTTGATATCGGACTCACCAAAACAAGCAAAAATAATCAGTTGATCAATGGTTCTCTAGGTACTTTGTCAATCATAATAGAAGACGATCTCCAAATCGGCGACCCACTTGCATTACGCACCAGTGGCGGCAGCATGATATCATCTAATGGTCTGGTGACTCCCATAGCAGCTTCCACTTTGTATGCTGTTCCTAACTCTGCCACACCTGATTTGCCTGTTTCTTTATCCCTCAATGATGCTTATTGCGGCTTGGGTGGTACAGCAACTTCCTATGTATGGGAAGGCACAGCACCCTACACCTACGCATGGAGTACAGGCGAAAATACTGCATCGGTTAGCAATCTCCCACCGGGTACACATAGCCTTACGGTGACTGACGCAGGGGGTCTGTCAAAAGCAATAGATTTTGAGATTGAATGGGCATTCACTCCCGTAGAAGTCACCACAAGCGGTACACAAATCTGCATCAGCTTTGAAGATGCACCACTCACAGAAGCGGTACAAGTTTCATTGGATAATGGACTAACCTATCAAGATTCTATCACAAGCGATACTTGTTATGACTTCCCTGAAGACCCATACCATGTATGGATACGGCGCGTAGCTGACCAATGCCCTGTTGATTTGGCAATAGCAGAAATAATTGAACCGAACTGTGTGAATCTACAGCTATATGCATGGATGGAAGGTGCATACGATTCCACTACATTCGAAATGAAAAACGACCTCAATACATATGGCTTGCTTCCCGGACAAACACCTTGGAGTGACCTTGCCACCCCAACTCCGGCAGGACAACCCTACAACATCGCCCCTTGGAATTATACAGGTATGGAAGGTGCAACGTGGACAGACGCAGATTACTCAACCGATATGGTTGATTGGGTTTTAATTTCTTTCAGAACGGATATTGAAAAGAGTAGCGAAATAGACCAAGCTGCCGCAATTATTCACCAGGACGGTAGCATCAATTTCATCAATAGATGTGGTCTTGAAACTATTGAAGGCGTAGATTCCGTTTATGTTGTCGTTGAACACCGCAACCACATGGGGATTATGACACCCGATAAAGTTGAAATCGTCAATGATTCATTAACCTACGATTTCCGTACATCAGACAGTTATCGCACCTCTGCCAGTGTAGGACAAAAACAACTTGCCACAGGAGAATGGGTGATGTTTGCCGGAGATGCCGACCAATCCGACTTACCCAGTTACGATATCATCGGTACAGACAAAAGTATCTGGACAGACCAGAACGGCTCATTTGGCAGTTACACTGTTGCAGATTTTGATTTAGATGGTGATGTCAACGGAGCAGATAAAGGGCTTTGGTCCGAAAATAACGGTAGCTCATCCAGAGTACCTAAATAATGGTGATTATTCGATAATTAACTACTTGTTCAAGCCGCATAAATCTCACTGGATAATAGTTCTATCATTCACATCGAATATATCGTTGATGGTGTTCCGATAAATAAAGTCCTTAAATTACCTGTAATGAAATAAGGCATCATCCAGTTTCGGGGAATGACTTTGGTCATTCCCCGATTTTATTTTCTCTCAGAAATTCAGTGACAAACCTTAACTCAACGCTCCAAAATCCGTCTACCGTTTTTCGTCTACCGTCCACCGTTTTTTGTACTTTTGCCCCGAAAAATGCAAAAACGCCTACACATCATCTCCTTCAACATCCCCTACCCTGCCAATTACGGCGGTGTTATTTCTGTATTTTATCATCTCAAAGCCCTGCATCAATTAGGTGTAAAAATCACTTTACATTGTTACGAGTATGGACGCGAACAAAGCACAGAATTAAACAAATATTGTGAACGTGTTTTTTATTATAAAAGAAACATGTCACCTGTTAATTTGCTGAATAAAAAACCGTTTATAGTTATTTCGAGAAACAATAAACCTTTGTTAGAGAGGCTTTTGGAAGATGATGCGCCGATTCTCTACGAAGGCATACACACCTGCGCAACACTCGCACATCCGCACTTGAAACATCGACTCAAAATCGTACGTACCCATAATATCGAAGCAGATTATTACGCGAATTTGGCGAATTTGGAAAGTAATTTTTTGAAGAAAATATATTTTAATAGGGAAAGTAAAAAGCTGCGTAATTTTGAAGAAAAGACCTTGCAACATGCCAATCATATTCTTGCTATCTCGCCTAATGATACGGCTTGGTTTCGGGAGCGATTTAAACATGTACATTATGTGCCTGCATTTCATCCGAATGAGGAAGTCGATATTTTGGAAGGAAAAGGCAAATACACCCTTTTTCATGGTGATTTGAGTGTAAAAGATAATGCGAATGCTGCGTTTTTTTTAATTAAAAATATTTTTACCAAAATAAAAACACCATTTATTGTCGCAGGATTAAATTCACCCAATACACTTATCCAAGAAGTTGAAAAACATCCACACATTTCATTGAAAATCAATGTCTCGCAAAGCGAAATGGATGATTTGATACAACAAGCACACATCAATTTATTGTATACTTTTCATTCATCAGGAATGAAACTCAAATTGCTCAACGCCCTCTATCGCGGACGCTTTTGCGTAGTCAATTCCGCAATGGTACAGAACACAGGTATGGAAACGCTCTGCCATGTAGCCGATATGCCCAATGATTTGATAAGGGCTATCCAAGAGGTTCAGTGTCTTGATTTTACAGAAAATCTCATCGAAAAACGCCATCAATCACTCAATAATCAATTTTCAAACTTGACAAATGCCCAAATAACTTATAAATTGATTGCTTGATTGTAGAATTGTGAGATTGTACCATTATTAATTGTTGTACAATTCCACAATCATACAATCTCACAATTAAAACAATCATTAATATATATGAAGAAACTATCATTACTCCTTACACTTCTATGTTCCTCTGCCTTTCTTTTTGCTCAAATCAGTCAATACGGCACACCGCCGAGTTTTGAGGTGAGCAACAAAAAACTCAACAAATTAGAAGCCGAAATATTACCTTCACCAAATATAGATGACCTACTGAATCAAGCAGAAAAAGATGCTACATTCTATGCCATCGGCAAACAAATTCCGGTCGATTATCATCTGTTTAATTCCGGCGAATGGGAAACGCTTGATGACGGCAGCCGTATTTGGCGACTCAAAATTCAAGCGGATGAAAATGCGAAAGCATTGAACCCGTATTTCGATGCTTTTTATTTGCCGCAAGGCTGTCGATTATTCATCTATAATGAAGATAAAACGGCTGTTTTAGGTGCATTTACACATCATAATAATCACGAATCAGGTGCATTTGCTATTGGTCATTTGCCTGATGATAACATGATTTTCGAATACCACGAACCCGCGGATATTGGAGATGAAGCGCAGTTGAGTATTTCCCATATCGGCTATACATTTAGAGGTGTAAAGTCCTTGAAAGACCCCGATGATTTTGGTGATTCGGGAGCTTGTGAGATTAATATCAATTGCTCTCCCGAAGGTGATGATTGGCAAGATGAAAAGAATGCTTCGGTGCGTATTTTGGTTGTAGCAGGCGGTTTTTCGGGCTGGTGTAGTGGTTCGATGGTCAATAATGTACGTCAGGATTGCACGCCTTATATGTTGACGGCAATGCACTGTGGATTGGACTTTTTCTCCGGTCAATTTGCTTCCGAAGCAGAACTCAATCAATGGGTATTTTACTTCAATTATGAATCTCCCACTTGCGAAAATCCGGCTACTGAAGGTACGCTCGCAAGTCAATCCGTTACAGGAGCTTCGCTGATTTCAGATAGTGCCGATGGTGGGGGTGATAGCGGTTCTGATTTCGCTTTATTGCAATTAAATAGTGCGCCGCCGGATGATTATAATGTTTATTATTTGGGTTGGAATAATGAGGACGTAACGAGTAACGCAGGTACTACAATTCACCATCCGGCAGGTGATATTATGAAGATTTCGGCATATGATGCGCCGCTAATTTCGACCTCATGGCTGGGACTTGCGCCCGGTTCGCATTGGGAAGTAGTTTGGGCACCGACCGCCAGTGGTCATGGTGTCACAGAAGGCGGTTCTTCCGGTTGCCCGATTTTCAATAATGACGGCGAACTCATCGGCACACTTACAGGCGGCGGTGCATCGTGCTTCAACCTTACCTCACCCGACCAATACGGCAAATTTGCCTATCACTGGACCTCTAACGGCACAGAACCTGAGCGACAACTCGCCCCATGGCTCGACCCCGATGGCACGGGCGCAACCTCACTTGCAGGCACCTACGCCCCATGCGAAGATGACCCGCCACCACCTACTGACTGCAACGGACAACCAGCTCCCGAAGTCACCGTACAAACGCAAAGCGGTGGATGCAGTGCCAACTCAGGTAGTGCCACCGCAACAACTTCCGGTGGAGCAGCCCCCTACACTTACACATGGAATAACGGCGAAACGACCTCCGCCATCGGAGGCTTGGCTACGGGTACATATATTGTTACGGTTACTGATGCAAATGGCTGTGAAACAACCGCTAATGCCACCCTGTCAGGCGCAGGAAGCGGACCTGAATTGAGCTTGAGCGTATTGTCGCAGACCATGATAGTCACGAGTTGCCATGGCAATGAAGATGCTTTTATTGGTGTGATTGTGACGAATGGTACGGAACCATTTACCTATCAATGGAGCAATGGCTCTACAAGCGAAGACCTATTTGACGTTGGTCCGGGCGTATATACTTTGGTGGTGACCGATGCTAATGGTTGTGCTGCGGTGATTACTGCCGAGGTATTTGAGCCGGATGAATTGGAACTTATCCCGACCTCACTTCCTTCTTCGGGAGACGATGGTGTGGCTGCGGTCAATGTTGCAGGCGGTACGCCACCTTATGAATATCTGTGGAATACGGGCGATACCACACAGATTGCCAACGGGCTTTCGGTCGGCACTTACTCTGTAATGGTGACGGATGCCAATGGCTGCACCATCTCAGGTAATGTAACTGTCGATATGTTCACCAATACCTTGAATCTTGATAATTTAGCGCAGTTTGAATTATCGCCCAATCCGTCTGACGGACAATTTAGGGTGGATGTTCGTTTCGATACTTACCAAGAATTTGGTATATTTGTATTTAATACGCTTGGACAAACTGTGACAGAAACCCAAACAGGAGGCGAAATGCTTACTGTTCCTATTGACATTCGCGGGCAAAATAAAGGCACATATTTTGTTGTTATTCAAACAGATAAAGGACAAGCCGTGCGGAAGTTTTTAATGCGATAATGCTACAATGAGATAATTCAATGAATGAATTTTGAATAAAAAAATGAATGAATCATGCAAAGTCTCCGATTCATTCATTCAAAATTCACTCACTCATTCATTAAGATATATAAGTTGTTTTCATCGTTCATAACGGCCTCGGTCGGCATTAGCCGGTTGGGGCTTTTTTTTCGGGTTGCGGGTTTTGGGTTAATCAAATCAGAACTACTCAATCCAAAATCATTCATTTATCAAAATTGTTATAGCATTATCGAATTAAAAATTATTGTCGCATTGCATCATTATCGCATTATCGCATTATAATTCATTCATTCAAAATTCACTCATTCACTCATTAGTTACTATGAAAGCTCTAACCAATCTTGTATTAATCGCTGCGCTGCTGGTCGGCGGTGCTATTTATTTAGGCTATGTTTCTGTGGATGACTTGAAAAATATCGTACTCGGTGAAGTGACAATGGGCGACACCAAACACAAATATACCGAAGCGGATTTCAGGCAAGTGTTTGACTTAATCGTTGGTGAAGTAGAAGTAACCGATACTTCAAGTACAGCTTTTGAACGCAGCAACCCGCTATGCGATAAAGCCTATGTGTTGCATACTGCCGACGCCGTTTTAAAATACGAAGTCAAAACTACGGAAGACCTATTCTTCGTTGATGTAGATAATATGACTTATCATATCTCCGATAAATTAGGAGTCACTTACTACGAAACCGACCGCAGAAATCAAACAGCTATCAAAGAAAGTAACTGCATCAAAGCCCGCGACATCAAACCTGCCGACATTGACCGTACCCGCGAAATTGCCGAAGCCGATTTCCAAGATGCCGTAGCTTCCAGCGACAAAATAGTCGAAGCCAATCGCCGTTTTGAGATGATAAAAAGTCGATTAATCACTGACTTCGAAGAATTGGGATTCCGCAAAGTGATACCGGAAAACGTTTTCAAAGATTAATTTTAATGGATAATGGATAACTGATAATGGACAATGAGTTAGGTTTTCGCTTCGCGAAAACAATAATATTATCCGTTATCCATTGTACATTATCCATTAATCATTGCTTTTATCCATTTCTGAAAATCCATCATATTTTGCCGACTCATGGTATGTGCTGTTTCATAACTATTGAAATTGGTATTGACACCCATTTTCTCCAAAAAATCTTTATCTGCGAGCGCACCTGTAAAGGGCAATACGCGGTCTTTTTTTCCATGTGAAATGAAAACAGACAAATCCGATAATTCGCTTTTACCTGCCAATTTTTCTTTCACCCAATCGGGGATATTCCCGCTAAATGATGCGATGCCTTTCACTTTATCGGGTTGCGTCAAGCCTACGCTGTATGACATCATTGCGCCCTGACTAAATCCACCTACATACACGCGTTCTGCGTCTGCATTATACGCTTGTACAAGCTGGTCGATGAATTTAATCAACATCGTGCGGCTTTCTTCCGCCTGTTGGGGATCAGTCATCGGATAATCGTACCATTTGTAACGTCCATTACCTGCATCGAAAGGCGCACGTACTGAAACTACCAACAAACGCTCATCCAACATCGGCGCAATAGCAAATAAATCGCTTTCATTGCTTCGCAAACCGTGTAAAAGTATCAACATGGGGGCTTTTCCATCAAATATTTCCGGTTGACGAACCTTATGTTCCATCAAAAAATCCACTTTAGCAGGTTCATTTTTTGTGGATGGAGCTTGCACACAGGCTTGCGCCCAAATTAGCGTAGAGCATAAAGCGATGTATAATATTTTTTTCATTTATTATTTTTTTACGAATAAAAATTTAGCAGTACAAAACACTGAAAATTATTGTTTTTTATAATGCAAAAATGCTTAATTGTATTTTTTGTGATAATTTTTCCATCACAAATAAAGGTACACAAAAAATAGTTTTTTGATACACCTAAATTATAATCACAACATTTTATATAAAAATAAATATTTGCAAAATGACACTTTGCCCAACATTTATGCACCTAATTTCGTTAATTACCTTAATAAATTTTGCAAAATACAACCAATGAAATTCAGTTTTTAATGAATGTTTGTATATTTGCCGTCACATTTCTCGGAAAAACAAAGCGATTTATTCAATCGTGGAACAAAAGGCAAATGGGTATTGAGTTGAAGTTTCAAATCTCAACTCGTACGGGCAGGTCTCGACCTGTCTCTCTAAACTTAAACTTAAAATGAGTTACAGGAAACGAATCGTGCTATTGCCCGGTTTTGGTGAGGACAAGCGAATCTTCAGAAAAATTGCCCCTTATTTAAGTGATTACGAATTACTTTACGTAGACTATCGAAGCGTATTGCATCAATTCACGCCCGAAGATATTGAATTGAATGACTTTATCAGTGCTTTGCATGAGCATTATGGTATCAATGGAGATGATATTTTGATTGGTCATTCATTAGGTGGTTTTATTTCTCATCATTTGCGTCAGCAACTTGGTTGTGATAACTGCCTTATTGCCTCATTTACCAATCCTAAGAAAATTAAATTGCCATACAATTATAAAAAATTAGCGAAATGGTTTACAGATAAAGGTGGATTTACGTCTATCCCTTTCCGTCAAATCGTTCGTCTTAAATATCGCAATAGCTCTGCTTTGCCCGACCTCGAAAACTCCCTCGAAGTCTTCGCAGAATACGGCAAGCAAGATATTTATAAGCTCATTCGCCTATTGCATCCTCGCTGGAAGGGTTTGCTTGACTGGCTGCGTCCGACTCCTTCCGAATTAGCACCTTCTCTTATCCTACACCCCAAAAAAGACAGCATCGTAGCTGCACCCGACGAGCCGCACATCAAGCTACCCGGCAATCATTTCAGTCCCGTCACCTATCCGGAATTGGTAGGTGAACATCTTAAAGATTGGCTTATCCGCCTCAAGCGAGAAAAAGCACTCGATATGGAAATCGAAGCCGAATTAAGCGGCGTATCAGGGTGGAGTGAGTTGACGGGTTACGAGTTGCGAGTTGCGAGTTAACAATAAGTTGGACATCCGGACGGCTTATTTTTCATCGACTAAATAGGGTATCCCTGTAAATTATTAAGAGGCTGACTACGTTGTAGTTAGCCTT
>JAHDEO010000279.1 GCA_020628725.1 Saprospiraceae bacterium | reverse complement strand
TAAAATATCATCACTTAAAACACTGGCAATGAAATACTTGCGAAAATAAAACTTCTAAAAGAATTTGGTCTATATTATTATTTATCAAAAACGCACCACAAACAACTGAATAACAAATTATTATGAAAATAATTCAAATAATAATTTAAATAAATATACATCGCAAATTCACATGCAAATATGTTGCATTTTTTCAAGAAGTATTTTAAAATATTTTTTGAATAAAAAAATGTCATAATTTACTTATGCATATACATTGATTATCCAACTAATTAGTAATACTTTTATCAAATATTATCAAACGCGCTTAATTTGAGATAACGATGAATGAAATTTCTTTGCTATATGAAAAGGGCGTTGTTTTAGCGTATCATAAAGGCACTTTTACTGCTAAATACGCCCAAGAAACTACTCACCACATCATAAATTATCTCCGGGAAAATAATAGTCGATCACTCCTACTTCATTTTGAAAATGTACAAATGAAGTTAGGCTTGAGTGATTTATTTTACTTGCCCAGACTTTATACGAAGTTGGATATGTCTATTATGACTAAAATTGCAGTTGTAACGGAAGAGTATGAAAAACATCGCAGACTGTTTGATTTCTACGAGACGGCTTGCTATAATGTAGGTTATCAGGTGAATATTTTCGATAAGACTTCTGACGCTAGAAAATGGCTCGCACATCAGCATATAAACGCAGCTTGACGTACCCCATAAAAAGAGCCTGTCCTACACCAAAATGCAAAACAGGCTGGGATAAATGAACATAGCTTTGTATTGTTCGCCTGAAGTTTAAGCTCAAGTTCAAAGAAGGTTTTGGCGAAACCAAAACAACAATTTAAACTTACTTAACTTGCCGGTGACAGCCATCCAATTAAGAGAGTCTTCGATTTACATTAAAAAATATTCAAGCTAATCACCGGCAAGTCAGTATGGAACGCGGCAAAAATAACTTTACCATCTTGGGTAGATTATTTATGCCACGTTCCTATCAAATTCTTACACCAAGTTTGATAATAATACCCGAATTGATGTCTCCATTCGTATAAGGTTGAGTAAAGACCTTCGCACCTATCAAGTATTTATCAGTTAAGGCATAAGTATTTTCTATAATAATATTAAAGCCAATAGAGGTACGGTCGTCATACCCGTATACGTATCTCGGTATACCATTTTCAAAGGAGGACTCTGATATATATACATCCGAAACATCCATCACTGAAAGCCCTGTTCCTATTCGAAAATCATTCTCTCTTGTATTTTTGAATGGCGAAACAAATAGGTTGAGATTGCCTTGCAGATAAGATGTTGTTAGGAATACTCCATTGCTACTTTTGCCATAATTCACTGATGTAGAAGTAGTCAGATACGGATTAATCCGATAATTAAGCTCCGTCTCAAAGCCCGTAACTCTCATATCTCCTGTTCCTAAAATAGAACGACCGACACCAAACCGAACATCAAAAGACTGTTCGCTAATTTGCGCTGACAGGTTGAGGGTTCCAAGTGACAACGCAAGACAAATAAAAATTATAATTTTTCTCATTTGATATATTGTTTTTGTATTGACTAAATTATTGACCGCCTCTAACACCTTTACCGCTTCTTACGCTACGATTGGGATTACTGCCGCTACGAGTAGAGCCGCTACTTGAAGAACTTCTCGTACCTTTACTCGGGCGCGGAGTGTATGATGGTTGCGGGTTTGATGACGTATTGTTGTCGTATGCCGGTGGACAGGTATTGTTACTCCCTGAATTGCTACCACTGCGCGGAGGAGGTGTGTATGAATCATTGTCGTTCCAATTATCATCATCTCTATCATCGTTCCAGTTATCGTCGTCATCATCGTCATTCCAATTGTCGTTGCGGTCGGGGTAGCTATCCGCCGGACAGTCATCCTCCCTAGAGCGTGATGAGTTATAAATATCAAGACCAATACATATTCCTTGTAAAATATTACCGGCTCTTTGCCTACGCTGGCGGCGACGATTATCACAAGGAGAATCGCAATCATAACGACTATCATAACAATCTCTATCTCTACGTTCTCGCTTTTCGCGTCTGCGCTCTTCTTTGTTTTGCTGCTCAAAACGATAGCGAACGCCTACATGAAAACTCAGCATATCATACTCCGACTCAGCAAGTGGTGCGAGCGTATTTCTTGTATTATCAATAAAATCGTTCATATTGATATAATACATTTCTGGCGCGTGCGTGTACGCTGCTCGGAAATTGATGTCCAACCTATTCGAGACAGGCACAAACACTCCTGCGCCCATACCATATGTAAGTCTACCTGTGGTTGTCATGGCTTGGTAGTCATCTTCACAGGAAGAACAGTTATCATTATCGGTATAACCGCTGCTAAATAAGCGTCCACCCACAAAACCGTCGATATACGGATGCACTCGATACTTGCGATATTCGAGGCGCAGCAAGCCATTCAAACCAAAGGTCAAATTAGTAGGTGAAGAAATACGGTAGGTACCAAAAGCATCATCGATATAATACTCACGGTCTTTGCCACTCACAGCGAAAAGTCCCTCGCCACCCCACTGCAAGACCAATGGGTTGCGATTAGAGGTGATGTCTTTAAAACCGGAAATGGAAAACCCACCACCATCACGATAATTATTGGCATCTAAATCCAAAAGGGTGCAGTTATAAATACCTTCTATACCGAGATAACGGTTGCTACGATAAGGATAATAATCGCTTTCTTGGGCAGAAAGGTTAGCTACAAATAACATGCTTATAGCTAATAGCACATAGTTTTTCATTATATTGTTTTTTTTAGTAAAGATAAAAATAAACTTGTCGAGATACTCAAGCTATCATCTCATCATTACTTAATTAGAAAATGAAATAGTTATAGGAATGGACCCATGTAAGTGAAATTCACTACGATGTATAGCGGGTCGCATAAAACTTTCAGAAAAAAATGGATAGTAAAAGTAAAGAAGGTTATTGCTCTACATTTTTTTAACATCATAATTAATGCCAAAAACTGTTAATATAAGAGGTCTCAATCGAACAATAATAAATTTTGGTTAGTGTCAATTTACTTCATAGGCAATTTCTTTAAGAAAACATTAATGTTGAATTTAATTTGAAATATACTGTACACACAGTACGTTTTGTGTCTTTCAAAGAGTAATTAACTCAAACTACGGATAAACCGCGAATTTGAGCAAATTCCAAAAAAACAAGTACCAAATTCCAATGAGATATTGGTAGAACACGTTAAAATTGGAATTTGGGATTTGTTTTTTGGAATTTTTCAAGTTGTTCGCAACTTGAATTTAAAGGTTTGTGTGAATCAATGTGTCAATTGATATTGCAAAGATGTACATGAAAATATTTAATACAAAGAAAGTCCGATGAAAGTCTGCAAGAATATTGTGTAGCACTTTGGTAGTAAAATTGCGTTAGTTTGCTACATAGTTTGCAAGTAAAATGTTGCTTCTTTGCAAGTAAGTTTGTAAATTAGATGCCGTACCGACGGCTTTAGCCGTCGTTTTGCTTAATTTGTTTTAAGTAAAAATTTTACAACCAGTTTATTATGTGAGGTTTAGCGTAATTAAAAATCACTAAATCAAAAATCAAAAATCATTCAAAATGGCGCAGGTTCCTCCTAAAATCCTAATGGACATCTTCTTCAAAGCCTTCAAAACTTTCTATCAAAACCATCCTGACAAGCAAGCAGCGGATGATATGTTGGTCAAAATGGTGCCTTTTCCAAGCGGTAGCCGCAATCGAAAAGATATTTTTTACGAAATTTTTGAAGACGTTTACAGCCAACTCAATGTCAACGAAGCCGAAGCTGAGGAACGTTACAACAACATCGAAGAACTATTTACGCGCCGCTACATCGAAGTCATCAAGGCATATATAAAGGATGACCCTGCTTTCGGAATGGATGATGAATACCTCAATCTCGTCTACCGCTACACCTACAATTCGGACGAATACACGGGCATCGCCAAACACTTGCTCAACATCCAACGCGAAATGCCCGACAATCGTTACGACGATCTACACGAACGCCCCAAAAAGCCCCTCGCAATTATGTTTTACTCGCGCCTGCAAAACATTTTGAAGCAAAACACCGTCAAAAATGACGAAATTCAAGAGTTGCCTTTTGATTATCTATTAGAACGATTCGGCTTACATCAGCGCGACTTGATGAAGATACTTTTTGCCGAGCCGAGTGCCTTATCGTCTATTATTTTCCCGCCTTCGCCGCAGTTTGAAGTCAAGTCTGAATTATTTGAAAAATCCATGCAAGACTATCGCGCCGTGTTGCTTGGTCACGCGCTTTCCTTGCATTCAGATTCGTTGTTTTTATTGGCAGAATTGGGGCGTGTGATGCGTATTGCAAAGGCATTGGATAAAGAGGTTAATATCTTCCTCACAGGTGCAAAATTCGGCGAACTCAACTGGATTATTCAGGATTATAAAGAATTGCAAGAAGTAGAAAAAGGGCAACACCCACGCTTCAATATCGAGAAAAATATTCGTGAGTGCCTCGCCTTCCGCACCAAACTCTATAGTAATCTTGACCTCCACTATGAGATATGCGATTTTGACAATGCCGGGTCATCATATTTCCCCGAATCCACTGCTCTCCAACTCGACATCATACGTACCGCACACGAATATCACCAACTCTGTCTCATGGTGTTGGGCGATAAAAAATACCCACGCAAAGTTACCCGCGAACAAGCACGCGAAATTATCGAAATTTTTGACAGTTTCTTGGTGGAAGATACGGGAGGCGGTATCTCAGATTTGAGTATTGTCAAGCGTGATCTCAAAAAACACATTGGCATCATCAAAATGGTCGTGGATAATCTGCGCTCATTTTCTGTCAATACTTTCGAGTATTTTCTATTGCAGTATTATCATCAATTCAAATATAACGACTGCCTCAAACTCGCCGTTTCACGCGAGTTTACTTTCGATGATTTATTTGAGAAAATGATTGACAAAGAAGGCATTGATTACCAACTCGGCGGCTTATATTTCAAAGATTACACTTGTAATACTGATGACGGTGAAAAAACGGTTTTCCCTTACTACTTTCCAAGTGGCTCATTATACACAGGCGACCCTACACAAATTGCTGATTTTGAGCACAATGTTATCCTCATCAAAGACCGTCGCGACAAGATAAAGCGTATTCTCAACGGCTATAAAAATCCCTTTAAGTTAGCGGCTGTCATGGGGGATTTATTGTCATTTGCTCATTATTATTTTATGAATAATGAAAAAACAAAAGGCAATCATTTTGATGAAAAATTCATGGAAATCGCTGAAAAACTGAACGAAGAATTTGCCCAATCATGGAAGCATTACACACATATGAGCGCGGATGATTTCCGTAAAAATGTTCACTATTTTGAGCAATTACTACTTAGTCAATGGTCGCGGAATATCATCGTGCCGTATTACTTCTACCCTTTCCTTTTTTCAGACTGTATCAATGCAAAAAGTCAAACAGAACGCCGTGATACACTCATTGAATGTTACACCGAAATCGTGAATCTCATTCTGCGTGAATTAGAAAAATCAATGGATTTTGGGGCGAATATTCGACATTGGAGTATTCACCTTTGATTCGTTAATTCGTCATACGTGAAACGAATTAACGGATAAACGGAATTGTCCACCAATTGACAAATGTATTCCCATTCATTTACCTACATTTGTACAAAAGTAGCGCGGTCTGTAGACCGCATCCATTTTTTGCATAGCAAAAATAAAACACAGTCTACAGACTGTGCTACGTTCTACATTTAAATTCTATGAAAAAATTATTATTATTAATCGCGTTTATTTCGTTTTCTGCAAATGCATTTTCACAAACAACCGTTAATCAAAAGTTTGATGAGATGCTGGAATTGCTATTAAGCAATTCAGTATCACAGATTACAGTAGATGAACTGGAACAAATGGACGGCGTATGTTTGCTTGATGCTCGCGAATTAGAAGAATACGAAGTCAGCCACATAGAAGGCGCACAATACATTGGTTATGATAATTTGAATAAAGAAATATTGAAAAATATACCAAAAGAACAAACCATTGTACTGTACTGTTCGGTAGGATATAGAAGCGAAAAAGTCGGCGAACAATTACAGAAAATGGGTTACACAAATGTATATAATCTCTACGGCAGTATCTTTGAATGGGTCAATCAAGGTAATTCCGTCGTTAATGAAAATGGAACCACCACGCGCGTACACACGTATAATAAACGCTGGTCAAAATGGCTCGAAAACGGTACGCCAATTTATTAACGAATTCGTGTAGTCATGGATAGTAGTGACAAGTCGCGACTTGTCACTACTTGTCATGACTACGTTCAATAATTAATATGGATAATAAAAACTATTACAATCCTGACGACCTTAAAAAATTTGGCAATATCACAGAATTTCAAGAAGAAATGGGTAAAAAATTCTTTGAGTACTACGGTGAAGTATTCAAAGAAGGCGCACTCACAGAACGCGAAAAAGCCTTGATAGCTTTGGCAGTCGCGCACGCCGAACAATGCCCGTATTGTATAGATGCCTACACGTCAGACTGCCTCAAAAAAGGCGCAGACGAGGAGCAGATGATGGAAGCTGTACATGTAGCTGCTGCCATCAAAGGCGGTGCAGCACTCGTACATTCAACGCAGATGATGAATCAGGTGAAGAAAATGACGATGTAAATCGAACATGTTTTCCCACTTGATTTTGTGTATATTTTAGATATTCAAAGCGATTATGAAGACAAGGATGCGTGAGTTTGGAGATTCATTCATTCAAAATTCACTCATTCACTCATTCATTTTATGGCAATAAAACAACGAAGCAAATCTCTCAAATCGAGAGACAACCAACTCGCCGATACCTTTTTCCAACTCAAGGTGTTGAATGGAACAGAGACAGTAGAGGCAGATTTCCCGAAGTTTACGGAAAAGGTGGCGAACTTAGGTTTTAAGCCATTAAAACCCTCCAAAATTGATATTTTTCAAATCAATATCGGTAAACTTTGCAATCAATCTTGCGCTCACTGTCATGTAGACGCCGGACCTGACCGCAAAGAAGAAAATATGAGCCGCGAAACGCTCGAACGCTGCCTCGACATCATCTCACGCATAGATGTTTCGACGGTGGATATTACGGGTGGTGCGCCTGAGATGAATCCGCATTTTCGCTGGTTTGTGGAGGAATGTTCACGCTTGGGCAAGCAGGTGATTGACCGTTGTAATCTGACGATTATTCAGGCGAATCCTAAGTATCATGACCTGCCGGAGTTTTTTGCCAAGCATCGTGTGAATGTCGTTTCGTCACTCCCCTACTTCAGCAAATCACGTACTGATAGTCAGCGTGGTGATGGCGTGTTTGAGGATTCAATTAAGTCTTTGCAAATGTTAAATGAGGTCGGTTATGGCAAGGAAGGGACTGGCTTGCAATTGGATTTGGTCTACAATCCATCGGGTGCATTTCTCCCTGCCGGACAAGAGACGCTCGAAGCCGAATTTAAACGCCAACTCAAACGTAAATACGGCATCGAATTTAATCGCTTGTTTGCCATTACCAATTTGCCGATAAGTCGCTTTTTGGAATATCTCATCGAAAGCGGCAACTACGAAACTTACATGGACGAACTCGTCAATGCCTTCAACCCCGCAACGGTGGAGAGCGTGATGTGTCGCAACACGATTTCTGTGAGTTGGGATGGCTATATGTATGACTGTGATTTCAACCAAATGCTCGACCTCAAAGTCGCTGCAAAAGGGCAACATATCAATGATTTTGATTTGGAGGAATTGACGAATCGAAGTATTGTTCTGAATCAACATTGCTACGGCTGTACAGCAGGTGCAGGTTCAAGTTGCGGTGGAGAAATCACGTAGCGTAATGCCCCTATACCGACGAATGACGGTATCCGACTTGCGTTGCGTACTGCTTGTGAATATATATTCACTCATTCAAAATTCACTCATTCACTCATTATTTATTAACCATTAATCATTAAAATTGAGTTATTTAGACACAACTATAGACGTATACAAGAAAGCCGCTGAGACCCCTGATATTGGCTTATGTTGCACGACAACTCCTGTTTGGCAACTACCTGATTTGAATATGCCCGACATTATGTTGGACATGAATTACGGTTGCGGAAGCACTGTGAATCCACGTGATTTGGTCAATGACCCGAAGATGCTTTACGTCGGTGTGGGCGGTGGAATGGAAGTCTTACAATTTGCCTATTTTAATCGAAATAAAGGCGGCGTCATCGGCTTGGATGTCGTAGATGAAATGTTGGAAGCTTGCGACCAAAACTTACACATCGCAGCAGATATTAATCATTGGTTTGAGCGTGATTTTGTGGATTTACGAAAGGGTTCTGCACTTGATTTGCCGATTGCGGATGAGTCGATTGATATTGCGGCGCAGAATTGCTTGTTTAATATTTTTGAAAAGGACGACCTCATACAAGCCTTGAAAGAAATGTATCGCGTCTTGAAACCACATGGTAGGTTGGTACTTTCCGACCCAATTTGTGAGCAGGATATGCCGGAGAATCTTCGTAATGATGAACGTCTTCGTGCACTCTGTCTGAGTGGTGCGATTCCTTTGCAGGAATATTTGGATATGATTACGGAAATTGGTTTTGGTACGGTGGAAATCCGTGCGCGTCGCCCGTATCGCGTGCTTGCGCCCGGACATTATGATACGCCTGAATTGATATTTATAGAAAGCGTCGAAGTGTGTGCTATCAAAGACCCGATGCCCGAAGATGGTCCTTGCGTATTTACCGGAAAATCAGCGATTTACTATGGTGAGGAAGAAAATTTTGATGATGAGAAAGGACACGTTTTAGTGCAAAATCAACCGATGGCGGTTTGTGATAAAACGGCGGGTGCATTGGCTGATTTGGGACGAAATGATATTTATATTTCGGATAGCACTTGGTTTTATGATGGTGGTGGGTGCTGTTAGAAATATTGACGAAAAAATTATCACCCTAACAAGAAAAGGCTTTCCATGTACATGGAAAGCCTTTTTTAAATATCTTCTTTGGAAGATTTATTTCTCTAAAGTGATGGTAAATGCAGAATCTGCTCCAAAAACAAAACCTTCACCTACTTCAACTTTAACTTCAGTGCCATCTGTGACGCTTACGTTTACAAATTCGCTGCTGCTTGTAGCAGATTCAAATTTTTGCTCGTCGGCAAAAGTAAAGTAGTATCTGTCAAACGTACCTGCTTCGATAGTTCTGAACAAGCCCGCAATGTCCGGGTTATCAACTCCCGCAGTTGACATAGAAAAATTGATTTGTGAGTCATCGATATCAATGTCATAGATACCAACGAAAGCAGGAAATTCAACATCATCTCCTACATCTGCCGTAGCCGCGTCGCCAAAATTAGTTTCGGTTTCAAAACCCGGAATCACTGCAGCTTCAATGGTGTTTTGCAAAGTAACGGATGTACCATCTTTGATAGGGTCTTTACTACAAGAGGTCAATAATAGACCGATAAGTCCTAAGACAAGGGATAATCTTAAAAAATTCATTTTTAATTTTAAACTATTTAAATACTAAGGATTAACGGGGC
>JAHDEO010000005.1:11173-48184 GCA_020628725.1 Saprospiraceae bacterium | reverse complement strand
TTGTAGCATTGCATCATTTAAGCATTATCGCATTATCAAGGGTGCGAATGTAGCTTAATCAGCCGCGTAGTTTGTACGCTATCATTCGCAGTGATGCGAATAAAATAAGTGCCGGGTGAAAGCAAAGATGGATTAAAATCCACTTGATGATAACCCGGATATTTATTGCCATTGAAAACTTCCAATGCCGATTGTCCCAACATATTGAACACCTGAATATTGACATCTGCATGTTCATTCAAATTAAAATTAACAGCAGCAAAATCACGTGCAGGATTGGGAAATACCGTCAATTCATCAAAAACAGGAACGGCATCTTCTACATCGGTAATTTCCGAAGGATGTGTTGCACCTGTATTGTCGATAGCCTGATTGATTAGAGCAGCCGCGTTTGGCACATTTCCAAGTACTACTTCAAATTGTACGGTTCTATCCGGTGCGATGACTACTATTGTAGGGTAACCTTCAAATGTTCCAAACTGGTTGTTCGTATTGGTGGTATAAGGCAGTGCCGCTTCCGGTCCGCCACCTTGATTGCTCGCAGAAGGATAGGTAATGCCTGTTTGTGCTTCAAAAATTCGGACTTTGATGTCATTATCTACTCCGACAGGATCGCCTGTAAGACCGATAAATTGGACATCGTATTGCCCTGCGCCCCAATCTTGATAAATAGTTTCAAGAGTCGGTGCAAGTCCGTGACATGGCGGACAGTCAGCAAAAAAGAGGTCGATAACGACTGTTTTGCCTTGGTCAAGATAATCAGCATAAAGACTGTGTTCTACGCCATCCGTATCTGTAATTGTAAAATCAGGTGCAGTTTGAGCGAAAGCCAAACTCGCGCTCAAAGCCATTATGAAGAAAGTATTGCGTATTTTTTTTACCATAATTTATGGGTTTTGGTGTTAAAAAATGTTTCCAAGGAACGTATAAAGAATAAATTATACGTTCTTAAATGCTAAGATGCGAATTTTGTGTTGGAGAAACAAGCAATTAACAAAATATGTTAAGCTTGTGACATTGAAGAATGAGTGGAAAGAAGTTGAAATTGAAGTTATTTTTCAAAAAAAATGCGTTAATACCGCGACTTATATTCGTCAGTATTAACGCATTTATAATGTTGTAGCCTTACGTTATTTAGGCATTATCGTATGCTACGGATTGGAGTGTAGTTTTATGAGACGTGTAGTTTGTACATTATCATTCGCAGCAATACGAACAAAATAAGTACCGGGTGAGAGTAGAGACGGATCGAAGTCCACTTGATGATAACCCGGGTATTTATTGCCATTGAAGACTTCCAATGCAGACTGTCCTAACATATTGAATACCTGAACATTGACATCAGCATTTTCATTGAGTGTAAAATTGACTGAAGCAAAATCACGCGCAGGATTGGGAAATACCACTAATTCTTCAAAAACAGGAAGGGCATCTTCTACATCTGTGATTTCAGAAGGATGTCTCGCTCCAGAGTCAATAATTTGTTGCTCCACCATAGGAATAACAGAACTGGGCGCACTACCAAATATATCAAATTGCACCGAACCATCCGGTGAGATGACAGCAATACCGGGCGTACCTTCAAAGAAACCATAATCGTCATCCAAAAATGGTGCACCTGCTTCGATAGCTCCACCTTCCGCACTAATGGAAGGGTAAGAAATTCCTGCTCCATTATCAAAACTGATCACGTCCATATTGTCATCGCCTGCCATAATCGTCAAACCGATAAATTGCACATCATATTCTCCGCCTCCCCACTCTTGGTAAAGCGATTCCATATATGGACCAAGATTAAAACACAGTCCACAATTGACCCAGAAAAAGTCAATAACAACGGTCTTGCCTTGGTCAAGATAATCTGCGTAAAGTTCGTGCGTATTACCGTGCGTATCTACGACCGTGAAATCATGCACCGTCTGAGAAAACGCCAAGCTGACACTCAAAGCTAATATAAAAATCGTATTGCGTATTTTTTTTACCATAACTCTTCAATTTGGAGGATGTGTAAATGTTTCCAAATACAAGGTGCGTATTTTATTGCTTGGAAACAAGTTTGCCACATTAATATGTCTGGTATAAGACAGTATACGGTTGCATCGAGATAAAGTTTTTCATAAAAAAGTCATTTTACGGGAACTTATTTTCTCGTCAAATTGTAGATATGGGCGTAACTCAATTTTACAAATCTAAATTTAAAATGATTCAGCACATTCAATATATCGAATTTTACGAACAGGCAGTACAGCGCGAACAGGCGTTTTGTATGGTAGCCTTTATGTGCCTTATGCGAATCATCTGATAGCTCTCCTCAAAGGAGTTTGTAGCTGTCAGTGCGGCAGTTGCGAATTTCGGTTTTAATGTGACAATGCTGCAATGCGATAATGCGACAATATGTCAATGCTGAAATGCTTGAATGTTGTAATGCTGCAATTAATGAGTGAATTATAAATGAGTGGATGAGTGAATATTTTTAATCCGAGTATTCACACATTCATCCCGTATAGCTATCGGGACACTCATTCACTCATTCCCATTGTAGCATTGTATCATTTCAACATTTAAGCATTGACACACATGGCAACAAAGCGCTCGGGGTGATGCGCGCTGGTTTGAAGCACCAGAGGGCAGGGTTCGACTCCCGTGTTGCCACAGAGTAATGATGAAATGCTAAATGCGATAATGCTACAATATTTAATGAGTGAATTATGAATGAGCGAATGAGTGAATATTTCTAACGTACGATTTGATTTTTTTTGTAAAAAAATCCACACATAAAATATTCATTCATTCAAAATTCAGTCATCCACTCATTGACATTTAAGCATTACATCATTTCAACATTGCATCATTAAAAAATGCGGAGTGTCCGAAGTTGGTATCGGGGGTGTCTCATAAGCATCTGCCTTTGTGCCTCGCGGGTTCGATTCCCGCCTCCGCGTCCAAGCAATGCTTAAATGCGATAATGCTACAATAAATGAGTGAATTATGAATGAGCGAATGAGTGAATGTTTCCAACATGCGATTTGATTTATTTTTTTGTAAAAAAATCCACACATGAAACATTCACTCATTCAAAATCACTCATTCACTCATTGACATTTAAGCATTATATAATCCGGTCGTCTAATGGCTTAAGATGTCTGACTTTGACTCAGGGGATATAGGTTCGATTCCTATTCGGATTACGACGTGCATTGAAAATATTCATTCATTCAAAATTCGCTCATTCACTCATTACATTGTAGCATTACATCATTCAAGCATTGTAGCATTACCAAGCTCCGGTGGACAAATTGGTTAAGTCGTCCGCCTTTCACGCGGGAGATTGCGGGTTCGAGCCCCGTCCGGAGTACCACAAAAATTCCCAACAACATACTTCCGAACACCGAAAAATGAGCAGCCATTCCATATTTAATTTGGGGCGGTTGTTTTGCTTTCAGGCACTTTTCTTATCATTTTTTATACACCATAATAATATCAAATACAAACAAAAAATAATTCAATAAAACTTTACTTTAAGTTATTTTAATATTATTTTTACCTTGTATTAGAATAAAAATATTTTTACAATGTCACATTTCATGTTTTTTTTTGAAGTATGTCTTGGCATAAAATATTTTCACATCTAATTATGCTCCCGTCCATTCACACCTTCTGCTGACCAAAACCAATTATAGAACAGTTTTTCATCCACTGAACGGTTGACTATTTAGTCTCCCGATGGATATATGATTATTCAAACACTAATAACACTCATCAAATTTTCGTTATGATGACACGATTCTACCTTCTATCTACTCTACTCCTTTTCCCCTTTTTAGCACATAGTCAACTTTCAGGAACGTACACAATCGGCGGCAGTTCGCCGGATTACCCGACGCTTTCGGACGCCGTTAATGACCTGAATCTCAACGGAATCAGCTCGCCCGTCATTTTCGACATACGCTCAGGGACGTACATCGAGCAAATGACCATCGAAGAAATATTCGGCGCATCAAGCACCAATACGATTACATTTCAATCCGAAACAGGCAGTGCAGCCGATGTCACGATTCAATACGATTCGCCGTATGATGGCAACAACTATGCTGTAGTCCGATTGGATGGCACAGACCATATCCGTTTCCAAAACCTGACCTTTGAACCGCTCGGTAATAATTATAACCTCATTTTCAGATTGTCAAATGGAACGAGCGATGTCGAGATTTCCGATTGCGTTTTTAATGGAAATAACACCTACGCCATTTACAATTCTTATGGTGGAAGTTGTACAGGATTGAGTTTCACCAATAATGAATTCAATAATTGTCGCGAAGCGATTTCTCTCAGCAATAACAGTATGACCGATGTCATTATATCAGATAATACATTCAACAGCGTCCATACAGGCAGCAATTACGATATTTATTGCTATGATATTGATAGTCTGATTATTCATAATAATACATCTATCAATGCAAGCGGTAGTTCGGGCATTTACGCGCGTTATGTTGCCAACACCCTTGAAATTGTGGGCAATACAGTTGATATAAGATACACAGGTATTGATGCTCGAAATTCCACACACGTTCAAATTGAAAATAACGAAGTGTATAATTTCAGTACAAATACGGGCATGTATATCCGCGATAACGGTAATGTTGCCCGACGCTCAAGCATCGTCAATAATGTCGTTTCCGGGCAAGGCGATGGCATGTATTTCTACAATAATGACTACGCAGATGTCTATTTCAATAGCGTTCTTACAACAGGTTTGAGCAGCTACGAGGCATTCTATCAAAGATACTCGGACAATACCGACATTCGCAATAATATCTTCTCACATCAAGGTGGCGGTTTAGCAATTTACAGCTATGCTGCAACGAATTTGGTACAAGATTATAACGCCTATCACAACACGGGCAGCAATTTCGGAAATTGGCAAGACACCAACTACTCCAACCTCGCCGACTGGCAAGCCACATCTTCGCAAGACGCCAATTCTATCAACGCCAATCCCGTCTATACAAGCACGACTGACCTACGACCAAATCAAGCACTCATCGACGACGCAGGCGCAGCGATTGCCATGTATCCACTTGATATTGAAGGTACTACGCGCAGTACGCCACCGGACATGGGCGCATACGAATTTACTGCAACGGGCGACAATTCAGGCATCACCTATACCGCGCCACTCACGCCTTTTGACCCCGGAACCTACCCCGTTTCAGTGGATTTGATGAATAACGGACCGAGTATTTTGATGACCGATTCCTTGTATTGGGAGGTGAATGGCGTGGCACAAACACCCGTTGCTTGGGCAGGTAATTTGAATGTAGGCGACAGCGAAAGTGTCGCACTCGGCAATTACCAATTTGATGAAATTACGGAATACGAAATCCGCATTTGGTCAAGCCGTCCGAATGGAATGACAGATATTGACCCAATGGATGACACATTGGTTATCAGTAATTTATACACCACATTGGCAGGGGATTTTACAGTGGGCGGCGCATCGCCTGATTTCGCTGATTTGACTGCGGCACAAGATGCCGTAAATTATGGTGGAATACGCGGTGCGGTCAATATGTTAATACGAAGCGGTACATACATCGAGCGATTATATCTCTGGCAATTCGCGGGAACTTCGCCGACAAACACCGTCACTTTCCAAGCAGAAACCGGCAATGCAGCCGATGTCACCATTCAATATGATTCGCCGTATGATAATAATAATTTTGCAATGGTCAGATTGCAAGGAACAGACAACGTAGCTTTTCAACATCTGACTTTTGAGCCGCTTGGAGGCAGTTATAACCTCATTTTCAGATTGAATGGCAGCATAAATAACCTCGATATTTCCAATTGTATTTTTAATGGAAATAATACCCACGCGATTTATAATTCTTATAGTGGAGCTTGTTCTGATTTTAATTTTTCGGATAATGAATTTAATAATTGCCGCGAAACAATTCACCTGTCAAGTAATACTTTGAACGGCGTTATTATCACAGATAATCAAATTAACAGCGTTCACACAGGAAGTAATTATGATATTTATTGTTACGACCCCGATAGTATTATTATTCATAACAATCAAATGAATAATCCAAATGGTAGTTCGGGAATTTACGCACGTTATATTGCCAATACCCTTGAAATTGTGGGTAATACAGTTGACATAAGATACACAGGTATCGACACCCGTAATGCTGGACATATTCAAATCGAAAATAACCAAGTTTATAATTTCAGTACAAATACAGGCTTATATGTCCGCGATAATGGTAATGTTGCCCGACGCTCAAGCGTAGTCAATAATGTGGTTTCCGGGCAGGGCGATGGTTTTTATTGTTATAATAATGATTACACGGATGTCTATTTCAACAGTGTATTGACGACAGGTGCGGCAAACTACGAGGCGTTTTATCAGCGATATTCTGATTACTCGAATTTCCGTAATAACGTCTTTTCACACCAAGGCGGCGGCTTGGCGATTTACGCTTATTCTCAGACCGATTTGGTGCAAGACTACAACGCCTATTACAGCACAGGCAGCAATTTTGGCAATTGGCAAGACACCAACTACGCCAACCTCGCTGACTGGCAAGCTGCCTCTTCGCAAGACGCCAATTCCGTTGTAACTAATCCCGTTTACAATAGTGCTGACGACCTCCGCCCAAATCAGGCTTTACTTGATGAAGCAGGAGAAACAATTACCGAACATCCGCTTGATATTGAAGGCACTACACGTAGCACGCCGCCGGATATGGGCGCGTATGAGTTCACACCTACGGGCGACAATGCAGGTATCACATTCGCCGAACCTGAGTTGCCGCTTGACCCCGGCACGCATCCTGTTTCGGTAGATTTGTTGAATAGCGGACCGAGTATTTTGATGACGGATTCGCTGTATTGGGAAGTGAATAGCATGGCACAAACACCCGTCGCTTGGGTGGGTAATTTGAACGTAGGCGACAGCGAAAATGTCCCACTCGGCAATTACGATTTTGAGGAAATTACGGAATACGAAATCCGCATTTGGTCTTCCCGACCCAATGGCGCAAGCGACCTCGACCCGACAGATGACACACTGGTTATCAGCAACTTCTATACGACTTTAGCAGGTCAATTTACGATTGGCGGTACATCGCCTGACTTTGCTGATTTGGCTGCTGTACAAGACGCCCTCAATTACGGCGGAGTACGCGATTCGGTGCGTATGTTGATGCGAAGCGACACCTTTACAGAGCAATTGGTATTGGGACAAATAACCGGAAGTTCGGAGGTAAACAAAGTAACATTTAGCTCAGAAACAGGTAATGCTGCGGATGTGCTTATAGAATATAATTCGCCGTATGACAACAACGCTTTTGCTGTGGTCAGATTAAACGGGACGGATAATGTTTGTTTTGAAAATCTGACTTTCCGACCTTTTGGTTCTTATAACCTCATTTTCAGATTGAATGGCAGCATAAATAACCTCGATATTTCCAATTGCATTTTTAATGGAAATAATACCCACGCAATCTATAATTCGTATAGCGGAAGCTGCGCTGATTTTCGTTTTTCGGGGAATGAATTTAATAATTGTCGCGAAGCGATTTCTTTGTCAAGTAATACTTTGAACGGCGTCATTATCACAGATAATCAAATTAACAGCGTTCATACAAGTAGCAATTACGAAATTTACAATTACGATGGCGATAGCGTTATTATTCATAATAATGAAATAAATAATCCCAACGGCAGTTCGGGCATTTACGTCCGTTATGTTGCCAATACCCTTGAAATTATGGGCAATACAGTTGACATAAGAAACACAGGTATCGACGCTCGTAACAGCCAATACACTCAAATTGAAAACAATCAAATTTACAACAACAGCACCAACACAGGCTTATATGTACGCGACCTGAGCGTTGCGGCACAAAGCTCTCGCATTATCAATAATATGGTTTCGTCGCAAGGCGATGGCTTTTATTTATATAATGCAGACAACACCAATGTATATTTCAATAGCGTCCTGACAACAGGTGCAGCGAGTTACGAAGCATTTTACCAACGATATAGTGATAACGCGGATATTCGCAACAACATCTTCTCACATCAAGGCGGCGGTTGGGCAATGCAAGGTTACACGACGACGGGCTTGGTGCAAGATTATAACGATTACCACACCACAGGCGCGACGCTTGGTAATTGGGACGGTGCAGACGCCGCCGATTTGACCGCTTGGGAATTTGCCACGCAGCAAGACGGTAATTCCATCTCGCTCGACCCGCTATTCCAGTCGGCAGATGATTTACATACCAATAATATTCTCCTCGCAGTGGGTATTCCGATTGCAGGTGTCACGGAAGATATTGAGGGCGATGAACGGAATCCGCTTTCGCCCTATATCGGTGCGGACGAGTCACCGACTGCTTTTGATGACATTGGAATCGTAAATTTAATCTCGCCTACACCACCCTTCCCACAAGGCACTAATGAACTGATTATCAACGTTGTCAATAATTTCACTACGCCCTTGACTTCCGCTACGATTAGCTGGTCAATGAACAACGATACTATCCGCGAGGTGAACTGGACGGGCAATATCCCCTCCGGTACATCCGATGATGTGTCGATTGGTACCTTCCAATTTGACGTGGCGCAACCCTATGATTTGAAAGTCTGGGTAGCCGACCCCAACGGGCAAGCTGACAGCTACGCTGACAACGATACCCTCGAAGTTGATGACATGTATGCCGCCCTCATAGGCACATACACAATAGGCACAAATAATGCTGATTTTCAAACCATTACACAAGCCGCCGAAGCCCTCGAACGTGGCGGCGTAGTCGGCGATGTCACCTTCAATATTCAAGACGGTACATACGCTGAAAATGTCGAAATCAATCAAATCCTCGGCGCATCCGTCAATGACCAAATCCTCTTTCAATCCGAAAGTCAGGACAGTACGAGTGTCACGATAATGAATGGCGTGAGCGATTATGGTAATATCGTCATTCAATTAGATAGCACCGATCACATCGAGTTCCGCCACTTGACTTTTGAGCAAGATGCGAATAGCGCGTACTGCATGATTTTATCCGGTACAAATGAAAATGTAAATATCAATAATTGTCGATTTTCGACCTCGTATATGGGTATTCGCGTGGATAATTTTGTAGATAATTTACAAATAACAGAAAATCAATTTAGCGGTGGTACTTATGGTTTTTATGATAATAGTTATAATAATTCGACCAATTTATTAGTCGAGGATAATCTGTTTACAGGGCAATCAAGCGATGCCATTACCATACGCTATCACATTGCTCCGGTTATCCGGTCGAATGATATTATCAATACAGGAAGCATGAGTCGAGGCATTTATATGTTAAGCCCTCGTGATGCTTTTGAAGTGATTGGTAACACATTGATTCTCAATGATGCAACTTATGGAATTGATGTAAGCGCAGGCACTGCAAGCACAGAAGTACATGGACTTATCGGAAATAATTTTGTAACGATTGACGGCGCAAGTACGACTTACGGAATGCGACTTAGTGGGAATTACATTGACATTTTCCACAATAATATCCTCGTTACAGCCAACGAAGCGACCGCAGGACGCGCCATTTATTTGAATGGTAATTTTGCGAATCTCAAAAATAATATATTCGCAAATATCGGCACAGGATACGCTATTTATGCGGAAAATTCCAACGACATCACCGAGTCAGATTACAACGATTTTTACGCTCCCGGTGGAAAGGTTGGCTATCTCATGGGCAATCGTACCAGCCTTGGAAGTTGGCAATCGGGCAGTGGACACGATGCCAATTCCTTCAATCTTGACCCCGAATTTATTGCGAATGACGATCTCCACATCGCCCAACAATTATTAAGCGAACAAGGTACACCCGTTGATGGTTTGCCTGAAGATATTGACGGTGATTTTCGTAATCCGCTTGCGCCCGATATTGGTGCAGATGAGTTTACGAGTTTGGAAAATAATTTAGGCGTCATCGACATTCTAAGCCCGACCACAGGCTGCGACATTCCACCGAATAGCGACGTAACCATCGTCATCAAAAATCCGGGCAGCCTCACTCAATCTAATTTTGATGTAGCCTATCAATTGGGCGATGACACTCCCATCGTAGAAACTGTAAATCAGTCAATTGACCCCGGATTTACACTCGAACATACCTTTGCAACGCCCGTCACACTCATCGCAGACAGCACCTACACGCTCGCGGCATATACGCTTTTGGGTACGGATGAATTGACCTTCAACGACACCACTTCGATTGAGGTCATTTCTTATCCGGCAGTCAATTTGGTGGTGACACCTGATGCGACAATTGACTATGGCGATACGCTGACCTTGACCGCAAGCGGCGCAACCAACTACGAATGGAGTGGCGAACTCGAAGGCGAAAATCCATTTAGCCCGACCCTCCAAGTTGCACCTTTCGAGACGCAAATGTACCAAGTCGTCGCGACAGACGACAACGGCTGCGAAGCTACCGCCACCGTCACAATCACCGTAAATCCACTTCCTGAATTACCTGATTTACAAGTGATTAATGTGGTGTCAGATTTAACGACTGCACAACCCGGCGACCCTGCCACCGTCACATGGACGATTGGAAATATCGGCGATGGCGCAGCAGTCACGGATTGGACAGAGAAGGTCTATATCGAAGCTCCCGGCGGTCAAAATCGTACTTTGGTCGGACAATTTGACTACGATGGAACGGACTCACTTCAAGCCGGAGCCTTCTTCAATCGCAGTTATAACCTCAACTTGCCGAACGACCTCAACATCGGCAATCAAGGGATTTTTGTAGTAGAAATTATCCCGAATATTCTTGAAATTCCGCTTTCTACGGCGAATAATATTGCCTTTGAAAATCAAGCATGGACGATTGAGAGTATCCTTTTCTTGACATTGGCAAATGACCAAATTAACGAGGGCAACAGTCTCTACTGCACCGTCACACGCAGTGGCTCAACCGTACAAAGTCAAACGGTCAATATCACTTTGAACGAACCCGCACGTTTCAATGCCTCTGCCACCGTGACTATCAGCGCGGGGCAAGCGGGTAGAGCATTTTACATTTATTCCATTCAAAATTCTGATTTAGAAGGAGATATAGAAATCGAAATGACGGCAAGCGCGACGGGCTACACGCCTGATACAGAGCAGTTTTTATTAATTGATGATGAAATTCCGACTTTATCCATCAATAATTTACCTGCGATGATTGCCGAAGGCGAAGTCTTGGATTTTGATATAGTGACTGATTTTTCTTCGCCCGACACCTTATTTATCAACATCATTTCTGACTCGCCGGATGAAGTGCCTTTGCCTACGCC
Organism: Saprospiraceae bacterium; assembly: GCA_020628725.1. Lineage (GTDB taxonomy): Bacteria > Bacteroidota > Bacteroidia > Chitinophagales > Saprospiraceae > JAHDEO01. The sequence continues at coordinate 36,826 of JAHDEO010000005.1, read as the reverse complement.
CGTTGTCATTCCACCGGGGATGACCACCGCAAATGTACAAGTCACGCTACCCGACGACGACATTGCCGAAGAGGACGAAATTATCACTATCACAGCAGGTTCGGCAGGGCTTGTGGCAGCCAACGCCTCATTTACCCTCACCAATGACGAGGACATTCCCGCGATTACTTTTGCGATTACAAACGATACCATTTCCGAATCATCGGGTTTTTATGCTACCGAAGGCGTAATTACCCGCTTGGGCAATGCGAGTAGTGTCTTGCAAGTCGATATTGCAACGGATAGTCCGGGAGCTTTGTACTTGCCTTCCACCGTGCCGCTTGGTCCGGGTGAGATGGAAAAACGCTTCTTTATCGGCGTCTTTGATAATCTTCAAAATGAAGGTATTAGAGAGATAGAAATCACGGCATCTGTCCTGATTGCGTCTTGTAATTGTACGGCGTCAAGTACGAGTGCAGGTGTATTTTCGGATACGCTTACGGTACTGGACAACGACGGTCCTACGCTCACCGCTTTCGTCAATCCGCTGTCTTTGGCAGAAGGTTCGACGAATGCAGGTACACTTCGCATCGAAAGAAATACCCCGACTGACGTTCCGCTAACCGTCAATCTCACTTCATCAGATGAGACGGAATTGGTGCTACCTGCTACGGTCATAATTCCTATAGGCGCATCTTCCGTAAATGTCGATATTGAAACAGTTGCAGATGGTATAGTCGATGGTAATCAGCAAGTTACGATTCAAGCCGAGGCTACGGACTTCTCACCGGGTATTGTGTTTGTGATTGTCACGGACAATAATAAACCCGATTTTGAGATAGTAAATGTTACATTGGATGACACCAATTTGGCGGCACAAGAACCTTTTAATTTCCGTGTATTTTTAACGAATAGTGGCTTGGCATCTGCGCCGAGTGGCGCGGTGATACGTGGCTATATTTCGGACGACCCTATTTTGAATAATAGTGATTTTCAAATTGGTCAATACACCACCAATACGTCGATTGCGATTGGTGATACGTTGGAAATTTGGGATGTCGGCATCACGCCTTACGAGGCTGGAGCGTACTATCTGATTTTTGAGGTCAATCCGGAAAGTACGATTACCGAAATTCAATATCAAAACAACACTTCCGAACCGCTTACGGTCACTTTAGAGCCGGATTATTTCGGTACGGCTATCGTAGATGAGGCGGTCTTTTTGCAAGGTGATGATATTGTGATTTATGGTGAATCGGTGGATGAATTTGATACGCCTGTGCCTAATGTTGAGTTAGAATTATACGTGATTACAGGCGATAATATTCGTCGTGAATTTTCTGTAACAACGGATGGCAGCGGCGCGTATTCCACTGTTTTTGAACCACTTCCGAACGAAGCGGGACATTACGAAGTAGGAGCATCCTTCCCGGATATGGGCGCGAATACAGCACAAGACGAATTTGATATTCTCGGAATAGAACTCAATGCGAATCAATTTATTTTATGGGAAGTATTGCTCAACGAACCGATAACAGGCACTATTTCCGTGAGAAATAGAAGCGACGTTACCTTGAATAATGTTATGGCAGAAACTTTGTCGCTTCCGGCGGGCGCATCGGTTACATTTGATACGATTCCTGCGATTGCGGGTGGTGCGACAGAGGAATTTAATTACACCGTAAACGGAACGGAAGTATCGCCGATTGGTTTTTATCAGGAAATTCCACTGCGAATTACTTCCGACGAAAACTTGTCGTACGAACAAACGGCGTTCTATTTCTGTCAAGCACAACAAGGCTATATCAGCGCGGAAATTTCGAGTATCAACCGCACCATTTCACAAACACAATCCAATTATTTAGAATTTCAAATTTATAATAATGGTGAAGGAGAAACGGGTGAAATTACCGTAAGCCTACCTCCGGTAGATTTTATGTCATTGATTACATTACCGACGATGCCTTCACTTGAATCGGGTGATACTTCGCTGGTAATCATTGAGTTCAAGCCGGGTGCGTCACTACCATTAAATACTCCTGCTAATGGTAATATCGTGATTAATGCCGCCAATGGCAATTTCCTCAATATCCCATATACCGTCGAAAAAGTATCCGAAGAAACGGGTGGTATCATCGTAGATGTGGTGGATCAATACACTTATTTTACTGAAGAAGCTCCACACGTAGCCGGCGCACAAGTGAAAATCAGCCACTACTTCACAGGCGAAGTTTTTGCCGAAGGTGTCACCGACGAAGACGGGCTGTTCATGGCGGATAGCCTGCCTGAAGGTACGCTGCGCCTGACCGTACAAGCTGAGCAACATGAAGGCTACAACAACACCGTCGAAATTTTACCCGGAACAGACGTCACCGAGACGGTATTTTTACCTTATCAGGCGATTTCATTCACTTGGGATGTAGTGCCGACAACGGTGGAAGATGTGTATGAAATCGACCTCATAATGGAGTTTGAAACCAACGTTCCTGCTCCCGTAGTCTTGCTCGAAATGCCGGATTCCATGCCGCAATTATTTGGTAGCGAAGAATATAACTTTTATGCGACGATGACCAATTTCGGCTTAATCACAGCGCGGGATGTGGAATTGAATTTCCCGACAGATGACCCTGAATATGAGTTTATTACCAATTACACCCCAACTGATTTATTGGCACAACAAGCCATCCAAGTTCCTGTCGTGATGCGACGCAGAAACGGCGGACAAAACGAGGAATTCGTCAATGATGACGGTTATAATACCTACGGAGATGTATCCGATTTTCTCGGTATTGAAAAGGATGGTTTCGAGAGTTTCCAATCGCAGAGTCTTAGTGGAAATTGTCAAGATTTCACCTTTACGGCGTATTGGTACGAATGCGGAGATAATGGTTTGTGGCAACAAGGCGGAGAGATGTTTACCTACTCCGGAAGGGTATGTCCGGGCAATGGTTCGGGGCTTCCCGGTGGTGGTTTTGGTCCGGGCGGTGGCTCACCAAATGGCTGTCCGGGCTGTCCGGGCACAGGTCCGAGCAATCCTAATAATAATACACCGAGTACCGTTACGGAAATCGGATGTAATGCCTGCGTGAATAGTGTTGTTTTTACGGCACTGGGTTGTTATCCGCCTACGGGTGCCATTGGCTGCATCGGTGGTGTATTGACAAGCGGCTCAAATACGGGCGCATTTTTCGGGCTTTTGGGGTGTATTCCTAAGAAGGGAATTGGTTGTATTATCAGTATCATCTGTACCATTAATTCCTGTGCCGGAGGTGACTTGTGTAGCGACGGTGATGGCAATTTACAATTAGAGGATTTTCTTTATAAAAGCTCCGGTGATGTACCGCCTATCATCCAACAGGCAGGAGATGATTTAGTGCAAGTTCAAATGGCATACGAGGCGCATAATGCATGGATGGACGAATATTTCGGTCCATTAGCCGATAATGATAATGTCAGCGAATTTGCGGTGGCACTCAGCCCCTTTGTTGACAATGAACTGCCTGTGAGTCCAAGCGATGCTAATGATATTAAAGCACAATTAGCGGATTTTGATATTTCAGAAAGTGAAATTGACGCATTTATCAGTCGTTGGAATGAGACGCAAATGGCATGGAGCAATGGTATTTATGCACCCAATGCGACTTATCCCAATATCGTCAATCGTGATTCCATCGAAGCGTATATTGCTGAAATTCAGTCAGTTCAAGACTACGCATTTAATAGAGGTTATGCGAGTATTGATGAAATGTTGTACGAATCTATTGACATTATCGTAGATCAGGGCGAATCAAATAGTGGCGTATGTTCTTCTGTCACCATTCAAATCAGCCAACAACTCACCATGACCCGCGAAGCCTTTGAAGGTACACTCGGCGTATTCAACGGTCATCCGACAGATGCCTTGCAAGATTTACAATTGAATTTGGAAATTCTCAATCCCGACGGCGTATTGAGTAATGATTTATTCCAAATCGAAGTCACAGGATTGAATAACCTTACGGGAGTAGATGGTACAGGCTCGCTTGCCGCCCAACAAGATGGCTCGGCAACGATTCTTTTCATCCCCGAACCCGGTGCTGCACCTACCGTTCCGGTGAATTATTCCTTTGGCGGTTCGGTCAGCTACCTTGACCCATTTAGCGGTTTGGAGGTGACAGTGCCTTTGATTCCGGTTACATTGCAGGTGAATCCGAGTCCTGATTTGTATTTGCACTATTTCATGCAGCGCGATATTTACGGCGATGACCCATTGACCGAAGCTATCGAACCGATTATTCCTGCTGAATTAGCAGTGATGGTAGAAAATAATGGTTACGGCGTGGCGATGGGCGTTCTCATCGAATCTGCCCAACCCGAAATCGTTAAAAATGAAGACGGTTTGGCGATTGAATTCAGCTTGATTGGTTCAAATCTACAAGGCGAACCCGCGAATATGGGATTAACCAATATTCAATTCGGCGACATCGCCCCGCTTTCCACGAAGGTCGGGCAATGGTATTTCACGAGTACTTTATTGGGACATTTTATTAGTTATGAAACAAATCTTGTCCATTTGAGTAGTTTTGGAAATCCTGATTTGAGTCTGATTAGCGGGGTGGAATTGCATGAGTCGATTCACACGATTGAGGTATATACACAGGATGACGGTGTGGATGATTTCTTGGTGAATGAAATACAAGATGCCAACGAAACACCGGACGCGATTTACCTTTCACAAGGGAATTTGATTTACGATGTTTTTGAAGCACAAGACGCGTATTTTACAGGAAATATTCTTGCCGCAGGCAATACGAATACCTTCCACATTGACCCGTCCGCACAAGGTTGGAATTACATTAAAATAGACGACCCCGGTAATGGTAACTTTGAAATCGTCAGCGTCACACGCGATAGCGACGGACAGGAAATTCCGTTGAAAAATGCTTGGTTGACGCACGTTACACTGCCCGATAGCAAAGAGCCTGTTTACGAAGATAAATTCCATTTTGTAGATGATTTTGACACCTTTGATGAAGTCACATACACGGTCGTTTGGAGTCCGAAAGACCCGAATCCGCCCTTCGTCGTCAGTATTGAAGGACATCCCAACCAATTGACTGCGATGCAAGTTGAAACGCTGACAGTCACATTCAGCGAGGAAATTATTGACGGTACATTTGGTACGGAAGACTTGATGTTGAGATTGCAAGGCGGCAGTAATTTGATTGATAATTCAGTCATTATCACAGAGATTGATTCGGTGACATTTGAAGTAGATATTTCGGCTCTCACGGTGAATGATGGTTTCTATGTATTCACCGCACAAGCGGCTGGTGTAGAAGACCTTACGGGTACGAGCGGCGAAGTCGGCGAGCAAGTTTCGTGGACACAATTTTTATCCGTTCCGTCTGTATTGGAGTTTACAGGTTTTCCTGAAAACGGCTTTACCAATCAATTGAATACGATACAAATTTTATTCAATATGCCTATCAATCCCGCGACCTTCACGGCGGATGATTTGGAGGTGATGTTTGGTGGCGGCATACAGGCGGGTACGTTTACGATTAGCCCATTGAATGCGGAAAATACTTTATTTGAAGTGACGAATATCAATTCATTTATCAGTAATGATGGTGAATATGAATTGATAATTGACATGACAGGTATCGAATCGGACGGCGGTACACCGGGCTTGGCGATGCAATCCGAAACCTTCACGATGGATACACAAGCACCACAATTGACCAACCTACTCCGCTTCATCGGCGGTGGTTTGGATGCACAACATTATACAGGTGCAAATATGAATTTTGATGAGGCGATAATGGAGTTTGATACGATGGCGATTAGCTTATTGAAAGACGGTGCGGCGCAATACCTCGACCCTGCCGAAATCAGCATCGTAAATCCAACTTCTTTCAAAGTAGAATCATTTGACCAAACAACCTATCCCGAAGGCGATTATGTGTTGAATGTTGACGTGAGCCAAATTAGTGATTTAGCAGGTAATTTCGGAACAGGCACAGAAACGACCACTTGGACGGTGGACAGAACACCCGAAATTGCGATTTCGGGCTTGGGCATCTCGCCGGATATGGGTTACTCGCTAGTGGATGGTGTGACGGCTACGAATGTGTTGGATTTATCATTTGGCATCAATCAAGCGGCGGATGTGATTCGGATTTATCAAGATGATAATGGTTCATTGACCTTGCTGACGACACTCAATGCCGTTCCCGCGGGTGCGGTCACAGTGCCTTTGCTATTCGATACGGGCGGTAATACGGCGATTTTGGTGGAAGCTACCGATGAAGATGGCAACACGGTTGAAGCGAATTTCGACATTTACATTGATGAATCCGCATTGACGGCAGACTGGGATTTAGCACCTAATCAAGTGCTGACTGAGCATCCTGATACGCTGGTCCTGACTTTCTCCGCGCAATTATTGGATTTTTCAGAAGTACAAAATGCTTTAGTTTTATTGTATGATAATAATGTGCTGGATGCGAGTGATTTATCTATTGAAGCGATATCATTGACAGAGTTTGAATTAACCGGATTATCGACGATAGATGATACGCCGGGTACTTATTCCATAGGCGTTGATTTGACATTACTCAATAAATACACAAGTGGTGTTTCGGGGAACGACATCAGCTATGCGACTTGGGAAATCGAGGTCGGCAGCAATGCCCTTCCTGTCGCGGATGCAGGCTTGGACAGCCTCGTGACTATGGAAACGACTTATATGTTGGACGCGACAAATTCATTCGACCCGGATGGCGATGATTTGACCTTCCAATGGTATCCTCCGGATGGCATCACGCTGAATGATGAGACGATTGCGACACCTTCTTTCTCAATCACGGCAGCGAATCAGGGGCAGGAATTAGATTTCTTGGTCTCGGTGAGTGATGGTGTGGCATTTAGTACAGACATCGTGACGGTGGAAGTCGATTTGTCAAGTATTCCGACTTGTGCGATGGGAGCCGGTCTTCCAATGGCGGATGCGGTCAGCGCGGGCGTGTGTGTCACGGACTTGCAAGGCTGGCAACATTTCACCGATAACATGGGACGCATTTTATTTTCTCTCAATACATCGGGTAGTGATTTGGGTAATGTCAGTGCGAATTTATACGTCAATGATATGCCTATCGACTATAATGGCGAATACACTTTAATGGAACGTCATTATCGTATTTCTCCGGAAATTGCACCGCAGTCGATGGTGAGCGTACGCTTGTATTTTACGGATGGAGAATATCAAAATCTAACCGGAAATAATTCACCGATGGAGAATGAACTCAGCGTAGTCCGCTATTCAGGTACAGGCGAAGATGATGTGTATGACCCGACGGAAGGTGGAGATTTGACCTTTATCACAACGACTTTGGGTACGGATTTCGGTGTGAATTATGTGGAATTTCAAGTAGATGATTTCTCGGAATTTTGGATACGAGATACCGCGATTTTGATACCTGTTGAGTTGGTGTCATTTAATGCGATTAATCGTGAACGCGATGTGCAATTGCTTTGGCAGACAGCCACCGAGCAAAACAGCGATTACTTCGAAGTACAACGCAGTCGCAATGGCGTTGATTTTGAGTCAATTACAAAAGTACAAGCTGCCGGAACGAGCAGTACGATTCAAAATTACGAACATATAGACGAGCAGCCTTTTAGCGGAAATTCGTATTACCGATTAGAACAATTTGACACGGATGGCAGCAGTACCTACAGCCGTACGGTGGCGATTTATCGCAAGCCATTGGGCGTTGATTTCAATGTCTATCCGAATCCTGCGAAGGATGAGATTTTCATTGATTATAAAGATGGCTTATTGGGCGATTTGCAATGTCAAATCTACAATACACTCGGTCAGGAAATCTATAAAACGTCTTGGACGATTCCAACGAATAACCAGATTATGATTCCTGTGTCGCAGCTTAGTGATGGAGTATATTTTATTCATTTGAGAAATGGAATACATCGTGAGACGATTGAATTTGTGAAGTATTGAATGAGGTAATATAATTTTTGAAAGTGCGCTTGGTGGCTTTGGTCATTAAGCGCATTTTTTATTTGTCAATGCGAAACCAATTATAAAAAACATCGTAATTATAAGTATAAGATTGGCATTAATTTTGGGGCTACGTGCGAACCTTATCAGACTTCCCGCCAAGTGTGTCAAACATTCGGATATTTTTTAATTTATATTAAATCATTTTTTATGAGAAACATGCTTTTAGGCTTGGTTGCCTTATTTTGTTTAGGAACTTTAACCACTTTCACTTCTTGCAAAGATGATGGTGGCTGTCTTGTATGCACATACGAAAGACCTGACAATAACGAAACCGTCGTAACAGACCCACTTTGTCGTGATACAGACGAGGAACTTGATGAGTGGGAAGAAACATTTAGAGAAACCGTCACCTCTGCGGGTGAAGAATGGACAGATGTTGAAATTACCTGCGACAAAGAATAATCCGACTTAGAAAAAATAGTAGAAAGCCGTCTCATTGTGAGATGGCTTTTTTTGTATCACCATGTTTTAGAACATTCAGAAGGAATTATCACATCAATTTCTCTCCTATTTTAGTCACTTCATTTTTTCAAAGGCAACTTCTTATATAGAATTTGATTATGAAAATTTGTGACGCTAAAAAACACGTCGTTTTTTTCACTATTTTGCCTAAAACCTACCTTTTTCCTATTTTTTTCACCATAAAATAAGTCATTTATAAATAAGCTATACTTATAAAAAATACAACCAGCAGGTGTTTTTTAACATTGACTTTCAACACTACCATGTCACGAAGTTGCATTTTCCTGTAAAGCAAACACACCACTATACACATTAAATTTGTATTGCATGTTTTAGAGAAGTACTTGGAAACTACTTCTCCTGTCTTGGGAAACACAGTACATGCAAAAACATCATCTTTCATCACAAGAGGCTCTACAATATGGTTCTACTTTACACCTTGCTGTCCTTTGCGACGGCACTCGCGGTGGCGTACGTAGGTACGTCTGCGATTATCAAAATTGCCCACCATCGGCAAGTCTATGACCAACCCGATATTCGAAAACTACACACTCACCCAACACCTTCGCTCGGCGGTATCGCCATATTCGCCGGATTTTGGATAGCTGCTTCGTTATTTTCCGGTCTTGGTGCTATTAATTATCTCATAGCTGCAACACTGTTGATAGCAATGATTGGTATTGTCGATGACATTCTACCAATTCGCGCCTCGCGTAAACTACTCATTCAACTAACTGCTGCCGGAATCCTGTTTTATGCGGGATTCAGCATTGAGGGCTTTTATGGTTTTATGGGTTTAGAGCATATACATCCGGTCTTGAGTTTTGGAATGACGCTGTTGTTTTTGGCAGCACTCACCAATGCATACAACCTGATTGACGGAATAGACGGACTCGCGGGAAGTTTCGGCACACTCGGCGCATTAGCTTTCGGAATCCTCTTTGCCATCATGGGCGAATCGGCTTGGAGCATACTGTCTTTTGCACTTGCCGGAGCAATTATTGGCTTTTTGAAATTTAATTTTTACAAAGCCAAAATTTTCATGGGCGACACAGGCTCCACGCTTATTGGGTTGATTATCGGTGTATTGTGCATTCAATTTTTGAACATGTCATATTACGGCGCAGGTGCGACACAAGCACCGCTTATCATCGCCGCGATTATTTTCATTCCGGTCATCGACTTAGTCCGTGTATTCATTACGCGCATGTCGAAGGGCAACTCTCCCTTTCAACCGGATAGAAAACACATCCATCATATCATGTTGGATACTGCAAAAATGAGTACACCGCTAATTTGTGTAACACTCATCACATTCAATATTTGTTTGATTTTATTCGCCGCTAATTATACAAGCATATCTCTACTCATGGGGCTTCTCGTTTTTACTTGCACAATGATGATTTTCATTTTGTTGGTAAAAAATATTGGAAAAAAGGAAGCTGAAAAACGCAAACACACCACTCACCACACACTTATTCAGATGCCACCACATAGGAAGACATCTGCTTGAGTAAGAGCAAGTTCAAGCATCAAGAGCAAGTTCAAATTTGATTCGCTTTCAGCGAATTATTAACAAAAGAACTACGCGATAAGCTTGTTCAAAATACTTACTCGGAACACCACAACCACAGGTTATCAGACCCTTTTGTTGGATTATTTTTTAATGGATAATCAAGCAAGCGAATGAGTCAAATTCAAAATGAATTTGAGCTTGAATTTGACGCTTGAACTTGAACTTTCGTTCTCCCATTCCTCTAAATGGGCTTGCCCTCGTGTGCCTGTTGGTACATGAGAGGCAGCCACAAATGCACTACAATGAAAAAGGAAAAAATGACACTCGGCATAGTCGGTACGGTAGGCGTACCTGCAAAGTATGGGGGCTTTGAAACCCTTGTGCATCACTTGGTTATACATTTACATGACCGCTTTGACATGACGGTGTATTGCAGCAAAAAAGCCTATGATGAAGAGGAACGAATGGATGAATTCAACGGCGCAAAGCTCGAATACATTCCCCTCAATGCGAATGGCGCACAGAGTATTTTTTACGATTTGTGGTCGCTCATTCTCGCGCTTCGTACTTGTGATGCGGCATTGGTTTTGGGTGTTTCGGGTTGTATTTTTTTGCCGATTATCAAATTATTTACCCGTAAAAAAATCATGGTAAATATTGATGGATTGGAGTGGCGCAGACCTAAATGGGGGCGTTTTGCAAAGCGTTTTTTATTGTTTAGTGAAAAAATGGCTTGTAAATATGCGGACGAAATCATTACTGACAACCGCATTTTGAAAGAGTATGTAAAAATACGATACAGTCGCGACAGTCGTCTCATCGAATACGGCGCAGACCATGTTGCACAAGTTCAAAAGAGACCAAAAGATGCGATTCGTTACCCGTTTTTGAATAAAAAATACGCCTTCAAAGTCGCTCGAATTGAGCCGGAAAATAATATCCATATCATTCTTGAGGCTTTTTCTAAATTGCCTTATCAGCCATTTGTAATAGTGGGTAATTGGAATAATAGCCAATATGGAAAAGACTTGAAAGCAAGATTCGACAAGTTCAAACACATTTATTTACTCGACCCGATTTACCAATCAGAGGAATTGAATTTGCTGCGTTCCAACGCCCATTTTTATGTTCATGGACATAGCGCGGGTGGTACGAATCCGTCATTGGTAGAGGCGATGTTTTTGGGTTTACCAATTGTCTCTTACGATGTCATTTACAATCGCGTAACGACGAATAATCAAGCAATTTTCTTTGAAAATGGTATTGATTTATATCAAATAGTTGGCAATATAGACTTCCAGCCTTTGGCACAAGTTGCTGAAAATCTTAGACTTATCGCAGAACGAAAATATACTTGGAAAAAAATGGCAATGCTTTACGGTGATGTAGTTGAAAATCCACAACCGACTATCGTACCCAAGCGCAAGCAGCCTGCACTTTCTATCCGCACCTTACAGAGATACTCACAATCTGGGTAAAAGCCCCGTAATGACTGCTTTAGCTGTCAAGTAGTCATGGAAAATATTTATAAATAATTGCTTTGGTGTATTAAACGCACTTGACAGCTAAAGCAGTCATTACACAACACCACAACGCACTATTTTAATTCAAAACTATTAATGAAATATTCACAAAATAATAACGAAAAAAGATTGTGTTCATTAGACAATTCAAAGATAATTGACTGTGAATCAATGGAAAACTCCATTGGTATTTCCATGTGTCGATTGGTGCGTTTGTCTATGGTGTTGATGTGTGTTTGCTTGATTTTTTCTCATACAAATACGAGTAAAAGTGTGTCAAAAGGAGCTTACGCAGCACGTCAGGCGGATTCATTGGCACTCGTCGAATTATACCATGCAACAGGCGGTGAAAATTGGAAAATTAAATGGAATTTAGACGAACCACTGGAAAAATGGTATGGCGTAACCCTCTGTAAATTAGGGCGTAGTGTCAATTCAATCGACCTCGATGGCGTACCCGACAATACTGCAAAAAGTAAAGGCGGCAACAACCTTCAAGGCGAATTGCCCGACCTTCAACTCCCCAATTTAATCCGATTATATCTTGGCAGTAACAAACTGACCGGAACGCTCCCTGATTTCACAGGCTTACAAAAAGCAACGGTGATTAGCTTGTCAAGCAATAATATTTCAGGGCAAATTCCCGAATTTACACACCTTAAAAGTTTGGAGCGTTTTGAATTGGATTATAATGAGGTGGAGGGAACAATTCCAACTTTCGCGGCTTGCCCTAAGCTACGCTTTTTGTATTTACCGCATAATAACTTACATAGCAACATCCCAAAATTTAACCTATCCAAATTGCGTGTTTTATTATTGCAAAATAACGATTTAGAGGGTGCAGTTCCCGATTTTTGTCAACTCAAAAAACTGGAACACATGGATGTGTCTGGCAATGAATTATCGGAACTTTGGGATTTCCGACAGCTCAATAATTTTAAACGACTCATTGTCGCTCGCAATCAGTTTGACTTCGCTCAACTTGTCCCTAGTACTAAATTTTTTACCAAACCCGAAGATTATAAAGAACAACATCCTGAATACGATGACGCATTGGCTTTCAAGGCTTTGCAAGAAAATTACCGTATGGATTTACCCCTTGAATACACCAACCGCAATGAATATAATTGGTATAAAGACGATGAACAATACAAAACAAATACTTCCGAAAAACACCTAACATTTAATGCACTTTCAGAGCAGGACGCAGGCATCTATTACGCCAAAATTACCAATCCTGAATTACCCGGTTTGACCATTACATCGGGGCTTATCTCCCTCCATGTTGAAGAAGGCTTGACACCGAAAAATACTCCTGTATTATCCGATATGGAATTGGTTGTCACCGGAAAAATCACTCCAAATGGAGACGGTAAAAATGACTTATTCACAGTCAATTCGACAAGGGGACAAGTGAATCTTGACGATTCCCAATTAGAGATTTTCAATGGTAGCGGTCAATTGGTTTATCAGGCTGCGCCTTACCAAAATAATTGGCGAGGAACCTTCATGCAATCCGATGAATCACTACCTGCCGGCGCGTATTTTTATCGCCTCATATTGGATAAGACGCAAAATCTCTTAAAAAGTGGGACTGTTGTAATTGTAAAATAAAAAATATGTATTAGAGTTTTAGTATTAACGGGAAGAGCTGCCTTCTCTCCCTGTTTTTAAATGAAAAAAATATGGCAAATCATCCAAGGACATCGGACGAGATTACTTTACGGCAATTGCTGTTGCAATCGCAGGAATACCTGCGGTATTTTTTGCGCTATTGGTATTTATCGGTGATTGGAGGTTTGTTGTTTGCAGCCTTTTCTTATTATCCAAAAAAGGATGTAAAACCTACCTATAATGCAAAGGTGTCCGCACTTTTCCGAATGGATGCTTCTGCTAAAAATAATGCTGCGATTGTACAAGTTTTCTCAAAAGTTGCCAACTCCAGATTGGTGGTTGAAAATACACTTTTTGATAAGGTAAATATCGGAGGAAAAGAAGATTATTTCATCAATCATTATCTCAAAATTTATCAAGCAACCTACCCTAATTTTATTCCCTTCCAACTTCCACCTGATTTTTCTTTTACGAATAAAAATATATTAGAATTTGATGAACTTCATCGCAAGGTGTTGAATCGAATTATCAAAAAAATCACGACTCATGAGACTGATTTTTCTGACGGATTTATTCATGCTTCAATGGAAGAGAAGGTTGGCTTACTTACCGTCAATTTTTCTTCTCCTTCGGAAGAATTATCTGCTTTTTTTGTAGAGTATTTAGCGCAGAATTTGAAGAAGGTTTACGAAGAAGCTGTGCTATATCCGAAGCAGGAAGGTTTTGATATTTTAAGCGGACAAATTGATTCATTACGTACTGAAATCAAAACAAATTATGCTCATTTGGTCAATTATAAAAACGCAAAAAAACAAGGTACTGCAAACTCATCAAAAAGCTTTTTAAATACAGAAATAAAAACCCTCGAATTTGACATAGAAATGGGCAAAAGACAGCTTGATAATTTGCAACAACAATATGCTCATGCCAGTAGGGAATTAGGGCAAGAAACACCCGCGATAATTGTCACCGAACGTCCCGTTTTACCCCTTGAAGCATACTCACCGTCACGAACTTGGTTTGTCGTAAAGGGCTTAGTAATTGGTATCATCGCAGCTATGTTTTTTATGCTCATATTTAAAATAATTTCAGACACTTTGAAAGAGTAGGTTTTTCAACAATTTCCATTATTTATTTCCTCCTTTCGCATAAAAAACATCATTTTTTTTGCGATTAAATTATTTTTTTATTTTGATAATAAATAATTGATAAACAGATTTTTATTTTCAATCATCTAAATAAACCACGTCACAAAAATGATTTTTTAATTCGCTAATCAAATTAAATTTAAATTACATTTGAATTAAAAGAAAAACGTAGTTTTTACCTCACCTCAAATAACATTTTTTGCTCATTATCAACAATCGAAAAAAGGAAATATCATGCTTAATCTAAACGGAAAATCTATACTCATTACAGGCGGCACCGGCTCATTCGGGAAGAAATTTGTGGAGACTATTTTACAGAAATATCCAAAAGTAAAACGCCTTGTTATTTACTCGCGTGATGAGTTGAAGCAGTACGAAATGGCGCAGCAATTTTCTCCGATAAAGCACAAATCAGTCCGCTATTTTATTGGTGACATCAGAGACGCTGCTCGCCTCTCTCGTGCTTGCGAAAATGTGGACATCATCATACACGCTGCAGCACTCAAACAAGTACCTGCCGCCGAGTACAATCCAATGGAATGTATCAAGACAAATATACTCGGCGCACAAAACATTATTGAGGCTGCATTGAACAATAAAATTGAATCTGTCGTCGCACTTTCTACTGATAAAGCAGCTGCTCCAATTAACCTCTACGGCGCAACAAAATTATGCTCCGATAAGCTCTTTGTAGCGGCAAATAATATGAAAGGTTCGCGTGATTTGAAGCTGTCTGTTGTGCGTTATGGTAATGTGATGGGTTCGCGTGGTTCTGTTATTCCATTTTTCCTTAAAAAACGCGCGGAAGGCACACTTCCGATTACACATGAAGGTATGACCCGCTTCAATATCACCCTAAAAGGTGCGGTTGATTTGGTACTTTTTGCACTTGAAAATGCACTTGGCGGAGAGATATTTATTCCCAAAATTTCATCCTACAAAATCACGGATATAGCTCAAGCAATCGGACCGGATTGTGAACACCCAATTATCGGAATCAGACCGGGCGAAAAACTCCACGAAGAAATGATTACTCCGGCAGATTCTTATAACACCATTGAGTTGAAAAAGCACTTTGTTATCTGCCCGACCAACCTCACATATTTAGATAAAACTAAAGAGGATTATCTACTCCATTATGATGCAAAACCTGTACCCGAAGGCTTCAGTTATGACTCTGGAACGAACACAGAATGGTTGACAGTAGAGAAATTGAGGGGGCTGATTCATGACCATGTTGATACCTCATTTGTCATCTTGAAAAAAGCAGCTTAAAGCGAAATTATACATTAAAAAAAACGTAACACAGACATTCCTGTCTGTACGCGGCACAAACAGGAATGTCTGTGTTACGAAGCATCATCATACAATAAAAGGAAAACAAATGAGAAAAATAATACCATACGGCAGACAGTGGATTACCGACGAAGATATACAAGCGGTAACGGATACACTGCGTTCGGATTGGCTCACACAAGGTCCCGTTGTCGAGGAATTTGAGCAAGCATTTGCAGATTATGTAGGGGCAAAATATGCGGTTGCCGTTTCGAATGGGACGACTGCATTACACCTTTGCACAGAGGTACTTTGGGTGCAGGAAGGCACAAAAGTTATCACTACGCCTATCACGTTTGCAGCTTCTGCAAACTGTGTTTTGTACTCCGGCGGCGATATTGACTTTGCAGATATTGACCCTGAAACCGCGCTGATTGACATTGATTATGTCCGCCAGATGTTGGAGGCTGCGCCAATGGGAACATATAGCGGTATCATTCCTGTAAATTTTGCAGGTTATCCGGTGAATTTGGAAAAATTGCATGAATTGGCAAATGAATATGGACTTTGGATGATTGAAGATGCATGTCATTCGCCGGGAGGATATTTCGTTGATAGTCAAGGAGATGAAGTGCGTTGTGGTAATGGTCAATACGCTGATTTGAGCATATTTTCATTTCATCCGGTTAAACATATCGCATGTGGCGAAGGCGGAATGATTACGACAAATAACCCGCACTTATACGAAAAATTACGCCTCCTTCGTACACACGGAATTACGAAAAATGCCGAACAATTAACCCAAACACCGGGCAAATGGTATTACGAAATGCAGGAGTTGGGTTACAACTATCGCATCACAGATATGCAATGTGCGTTGGGACTTTCACAACTCAAACGTGCCCATGAAGGCGTAGAACGCAGACGGGAAATTGCGGTGAAATATGACGAGGCATTTTACGGTCAGGTACGCACACTCGCGCTCGAAGAAGGCGTGGGACATGCCTACCATTTATATGTAATTCAAGTCGAAAATCGCAAGGAATTATACGACTATCTCAGGTCACAAGGTATTTATGCACAGGTGCATTACATCCCTGTACACACAATGCCGTATTATAAAAAGCTGGGTTTCAGAGAAGGTATGTATCCTAATGCAGAGCAATATTATGAGCAATGTCTCAGCCTACCAATGTTCCCAACTTTGACCGATGAGGAACAAGACCGAGTCATCAATCACATACTCGAATTTGTCAACGAAATTTCAAAACCAACGCAAGTACCGCAACTTATGCGAGCGTAGGACGGTAAACGACGGACGACCAACGGCTAACGATTTTCTTTTATTTATCCGAAAAATATCATGCAATGCAAAACTGAATCTACGTACAACACGCCACCGTTTACCGTTCGCCGTTTACCGTTTACCGTGATTCTTCGTGCAGATGGGAACTCGAAAATTGGGCTTGGTCATATCTCACGATGTCTGGCTTTGGCGGAGATGTTGTCGGGAGAGTTTGAATGTGTTTTTGTAACGAGAAACATCCCGGAAAGCCTTAAAAATCAAATAAATAAAGTTTGTAAAAATCTCTACGAAATACCCGTCCATATAAATACAAATGCTGATGAAGTCAAGTGGATTGGCAAGCATTTATCGGAAAAAAGGGATGTGTTTATCTTGGACGGGTATCATTTTGGCACGGATTACCAACGGGCGGTTCGGGCGCAAGGATACCGATTGATTTGCATTGATGACTTAGCGGATAAACACTATGTCGCGGATGTAGTGATTAATCATTCAGGCGGTTGGAGTGTAAAGGATTTTTCGGCAGAATCGCATACCGAATTTTGCTTGGGACCAAAATACGCCGTACTCAAACAACCGTTTTTAGAAGCAGCTAAAAAGCGTGATTCTCCAATTCCCCAAAATCAAAATATTTTACTCTGCCTCGGCGGAGCAGACCCTAAAAATGACACCTTACATATTCTAAAAAAACTTAAATCATTAAACATTCAGGATAAAATAAAGGTCATTATCGGTGCAGCATATTTGCATCGTGATGAACTTGAAAAATACACTTCCTTACATCTTCCAAATGTGGAACTGTTTAGCAATATCCCTCCGAAGAAAATGGCAGCCGTGATGCGCGAGTGTCCGGTTGCCATTCTTCCACCAAGTACGATTGCATACGAATATTTGCATGTTGGCGGAACGCTTTTTTTGCATCAAATAGCTGATAATCAAAAGTATATTCAGCAGTTTTTATTGAAAAATAAATTAGCGTTTGAATTAGATAAACTGGAAAATCTTACGGAAAATGACATACAAATAGCCGCATACAATCAACGAAAAATATTTGACGGAAAAAGCGGAGAACGCATCATTCATCAGATTAAATCGTTGTTGATTCCTGAAGAAATTACAACATAAAATCCGACAATTATACACCACTAAGTTCACGAAGGACACGAAAACAAAACAGACGTAGAAGAACACAAGGATTAATAAGAAATTTCTTTGAAACCTTCGTTTTCTTTTGCGTTAATTAGGTTTAGTGTCCTTTGTGTGCTTCGTAGTTCAAACAATTTTCATTTCAAAAACAAAAATATCATGACGACATCCTTAATGGTCAGCGGGCATCTCGGACACGTTATTTTCAAACATCTTTTGGAACGTGGATTTGATATTCAGGCGGTCTTTACGAATAAAGGTTCGGATGCAATTATTGATTTGGCGCGTGAAAAATCGCTGCCGCTTTTCGTTGGCAATCCGCGTAAAGGACGCGCTACGGAATTCATACAGAACATTGAATGTGATGTGTTATTATCCGTAAATTATTTATTCATCATTGAACAAGATTTAATTGATTTACCCCGTCAATATGCTATTAATATTCACGGTTCGCTATTACCTAAATATCGTGGGCGCACCCCGCACGTATGGGCAATCATAAACGGCGAAACTGAAGCTGGAATTACCGCACATCTTATTGATAAAGAAGTAGATAACGGTGATATAGTCGAACAAATAAAAGTACCCATAACACCAATAGACACTGGCGCAAACATCCTCAAGAAATACGAAGCTCTCTATCCCGGACTCGCCGAATCCGTCCTGAATTCCGTTCAAAATAATACGATAAAATTTACTCCACAAAAGAAAGAAAATGCCATTTATTTTGGCAAAAGAACACCCGCAGACGGACAAATAATTTGGGATTGGAGCAAGGAACGTATTCGCAATTGGGTACGCGCACAAGCCAAACCTTATCCCGGCGCATTTACGTTTTTTGATGAACACAAAATCATCGCACACAAAGCCGTTTTTTCCGATACAGGTTTTAATTACGAACAAAAAAACGGCGAAATACTCCAACTAAGTGACAATTCAATTACCGTAAAAACACCTAATGGCGCATTGACCCTCGAAAATCTGGAAACAAACGGTTTAGACCGTTCAACAATGAAAATAGGAATGATACTGAAATAGCGGTAGAGACGCGATTAATCGCGTCTCTACAACGGTTATCGTGTTTATAAATAATCAAAATAATGACAATTAACATCGCTGACAGACAAATCGGGGCTGCATATCGCCCATTCATCATAGCCGAAATGTCCGGCAATCACAACCAGTCATTAGACCGTGCATTGGCAATAGTCGAAGCGGCAGCAGAGGCAGGTGCAGATGCTATCAAACTGCAGACATACACGGCAGATACGATGACGATTAATGCACGTCATGGCTTGTTTAATATTGATGATAAGAGTTCATTATGGAACGGTAACAACCTCTATGAACTCTATCAAAAAGCCTATACACCATGGGAGTGGCATAAACCTATCATGCAGAAAGCGAAGGATTTAGGTTTAATTGCGTTTAGTTCGCCATTTGATGCGAGTGCTGTTGATTTTTTGGAAGAATTAGGCGTTGAAGTGTATAAAATTGCTTCCTTTGAAAATACCGACCACCCGCTTTTAAAAAAGGTCGCGCAGACGGGGAAACCTGTCATTATGTCCACCGGACTCACGCGACTTGCGGACATCGACGAGTCTGTACGTGTGCTGCGTGAGCATGGGTGCAAGGAGTTGGTTTTACTGAAATGTACAAGTACGTATCCCGCCTCACCAAGTACCACTAATTTGATGACGATTCCACACATGGCACAGCTTTTCGACGATATTATCGTCGGACTTTCTGACCATACAATGGGTATCGGTGCACCTGTAGCGGCAGTGGCTTTAGGGGCAAGAGTTATCGAAAAACACTTTACACTTAGCCGTTCCGACGGTGGTGTAGATAGTGCTTTCAGCCTTGAACCGCAGGAACTAAAATCGCTCGTCGTAGAAGCCAATCGTGCCTTTGAAGCATTGGGCAAAGTACAGTACGGCATACAGTCTGCCGAGCAAAAAAGTAAGCGTTTCAAACGCTCTGTCTATGTGGTCAAAGACGTTCACCCCGGGGACACATTTAGCATTGATAATCTGCGAGTTATACGTCCCGGTGACGGACTTCCACCCAAATATTTTGAAGGCTTAATCGGCAAAGCAGTCGCCACTGAAATCAAAGCCGGAACACCACTTAATTGGACGCATTTTTAAATTACATTGCTCAATTGTTTCATGGTTATATTGCTTCATTGTTATTATTGTTTTTGCTATGCAAAAACCGATATTATACAGCAATAAAACAATGTAACAATATAACCATGAAACAATGAAATCACTACGAATTTCGAGTCAACCTTTTATCGCTAAATACGGTGATATGTTGTGGCGTATCGTGCAGGTGGGCTTGGTATTTGGTGTCATCAAATTCTTTAGTTTTTTATCCGTCATTTTACTCTCCAATGTCGTGACAGATGTGGCTCAGTACGGGCTGTTTGAGTACGCGCTTGGTGTCGGTGTTTTGTTGGCAATTGTGCTGACGGCGGGGCTTCAAGGGGCGTATCCTTACTTTAACCTTAAGCTTCAAGTGGAAGGTTTTCAATCTCTTTTCTATCTACATGCTGCCGGAATTGCGGGACTTACCCTATTATTTTTTTTAGGAAATTATTGCTTGGGGTTTGGTGTGCCTCGTAAGTTTTCTTTAGCGATATTATTGGGTGGAATTGTCGCCATTCAAATGTTGCTTTCTTCCATTCTTAAATCACATGACCATGTGAAAAAAGCCGTTGTGACTGACTCGGCTGTATTGCTGATACTTTTCTTTTATATCGTAGGATTGAATGGAGTAGGCGGCGTGTTTAGCTATGATTTGTTTGAGTTTGCACTATGTGGATTTTTATTTTTTCTATTGATAATCAATGTTTTGAATTGGTGGAAATATCGAAGTGATTTTTCATTTCAACGTTATACCCAAGCAATTGACTACGGGCGACATATCATTCTTTCTGCCTTTTTAGTGATTTTCCTGACAACGGGAGGACGTATTTTGGTTGAGTATTTTTTTGATTTGGAGGCAGTAGGCTATTACACATTCTATTTGCGATTTGCGACGTTGGCGGTGATTATGCAGCAAGTGTTTTTGGTGGCTTTTTTTCGTAAAATATACCAATCGAAACCTGCTATTTTGGATGCTTGGTTTACGATAATGTGGGGAGTTATTTTCGTACTAATTTTAATGTCTTGGAAAATTATTCCATTAGTATTTGGTGAATACTTGACCTTATTGAAAACAAGTTTTTTGGAGTATAAAAATGTTTATTTTATGCTTTGCTTTCATGCTTTGTTTTGGGTGGGGATCGCATTCAATTCTAATGTTATTCATCGAGAGAAGCTCTCACACCAAATGAATATTCACTTTTTGATGATAACTTTAACGATGCTTGCAGCAATGTTTGTGTTGCATCAAACAGGGCGATTATCCTTATCGGTTTTAATTCTCACGAATTTGGCAGCCGTATTTCTCGCATTAGAATCACAATTTAAAATCCTCAAAAAAAATGAAGTGAATTTTGTGAAATTTAAATGGTTGACGAGGGGCGGATTAGCATTTTTTCTTATTACACAAGCTACGTAACACAGACATTCCTGTCTGTGTTACGCTACCGCACAGACAGGAATGTCTGTGTTACGAAAATTACAATTATGACGGTATGTTTCATGGCTAATTTTTCTAAAACTTACTTTTTCGATGCAATTGCAAGGGAGTTAGAAAAGGCTGATTTTGAGATAGTTTGGATAGTTGTGAATGAACAACTACGCAATTTTTTATGTAAACATTACTCGGAAGAAAAAGTATTATATCTCAATCGAGATTGGATGCAAAGTGACGGTGCGCCTGTTGGAGAATTCAAGATTAATGAACTGGTATTTGGAGATAGAGTTTTGAGACATGAAGCTGCAAATGGCATTCGTTTTTTGACCAATATACAACAACCGATTTATGATTTTTTGAAAAAGCATCAGGTAAAAACGGTGTTTGGTGAGACGACTTGGGCGCATGAGGTGTTGGTGCATCGTATGACGCGAAGATTGCCGGATTTGGGGTGTCGTTATCTGTGTCCGCATGTGGTACGGATTCCAAATGGGCGGTTTGCTTTTTTTATGGATGAGCATCAGTCGGAGATTTTGGAAGCCCCCTTCAGAGAGAGAGATTCACACGAAATATGTGACAGCATTTTTGAATTAAAAAAACCGGATTACCTCGTTATTAATGATAAAAAAATGAAAAAAAATCGCTCATTCAGCGGACGACTAAGTCGTGCGAAGCGATTTTTTACCAGTGAAAACATTGATAAAAACGACCCGACACTCATCACAAATAAAGAAACCCAGTTTCGCTCGCGTGCAGGTGAGGAATGGCGTAAAGAAACCTACCGAAGTGTAAAAAGAATCGATTTTGAAGATATCAAAAATACGAATTACGTCTTCGTTGGTTTACATAAACAACCGGAGGCTTCGATTGATGTATTCGGACGATATTACGAAGACCAATTGGTGAATATCAAGAATATTTGGCGGGCTTTGCCGCATGGCTGGCAGTTGATTGTGAAGGAACATACAAATGCAGTGGGGGATAGAAGTTTGGCTTTTTATCGTGAGTTAGATGCATTGCCGAATTTACATTTTGTACATGAATCGACTAATTCATGGGCATTAATTAATCAGGCAAAATTAGTCGTAACCGTAACAGGAACAATCGCTTATGAAGCAGCTTTAATGCAAGTTCCGTCGCTGACTTTAGCTCCAACCTTTTTTAATCGTATGAATTATTGTCGGCAAATTACGTGGAATGAATTGAATGATTGCGCGGATTTGAATTTGCTTTGTGAAGAATTGAAATCGGAAGAGGATAATCGTTTGGAGTTTTGTCAATATTTGTCGCGAAATTCATTTGAAGGGACATTTTCTGACCCGAATGCGAATCCGAAAATTATGGAAAAAGAAAATGTGCGGAAGGTGGCAGAGGGGTTTTTAAAAATATTGACTCGTGATACGCATACACACGCAGAACGCGAGCTGGAAGCTCACGCTACGGTATGAAATATCTGATTGTCATATTATTCATTGCACTTTCGATGACAGATATAAGTGTGGCAACGGTGGGGAAAGCTCCACTGACCCCCTTCCATTTGCTCATGGCTTTGTATATCGGATATGTGACGTTATTTTCAAAAAAATCCGACTTGGGATTGCCGATACTTTTAGTCTTATTGGGTGGTTTTTTCTTGGTAAATAATACGATAAATTACCCTGACATACGTCCGACTTCATTGATATATTCGCTGGCTTTTGTGGTGGAAATGATACTGCTGTATAACTTATTAAAACAAAGTGATAAAAGGCAATTAGAGTGGATTTTTGTGGTGATTTTGGGGATGTTTTTTGCGAATATAATACTTGCAACATTAGCATTGAAAGCAGGACATACACAATCATTAGCGGGTGGATTGATTGGTATTACGGAGACGAGCGCGGGAAGCCGCCCATGCGGGTTTTCTTCTGAGCCTTCTTATGCGGCATTTATTGTGAGTATCTGCTTTTTGTGTTGGAATCATTTGCGAAATTATGCACAAGACAAAGCCTTTTATTTGATGTTAAGTGCTTATGCTTTATCGGTTGTTTTGCTGGGTTCTGCTTACGGAATATTATTAGCACTTGTGGTGGCTCTGGGGTGGGGTTGGCATTATTTCAAACGCTTTGATGCTGCTCTTAAATTGGTGCTTTTAGTGCCGTTTATTTTAATAGGAAGGTCAGTAGTTAATTTTGTACAATATTCAGATAATGAGTCGATTGTGAGGCTTCGTGAAGTGGGAGAAATTTTACAAGATGATACTTACACCACCGATAAAATGATGAGAAAACTGCAAAAATCCGACCCCAGTGCATTCGCTCGAATTGGTGTGCCGTACTACCTGTTTAAAAATGAAAAAGACTTAGGAAAATTGATGCTCGGCAAGGGCGCAGGAGCAGCAGGTGTGGATATTCCGAAAGCAATGGCAGGCTTTGTGATTGACGAGGATGACGATGAATTTGACACGGGAATTGTGCCGGCATTTATCTATGATTACGGCTTTATTGGCTTTGGTTTGTTGTTGATTTTTGTGGGGACTTTTCTATGGAAATTACCTTTTACTTTTTGGTTGTTTTTTGTGATGCTATTGCCGAATGCGAATATCAATACGCAGTTGTTTTGGTTTTTGGTAGCGGCATTTTTGGGAACTTCTTTATTCACACGACACACGGCGATTAAATCGGTTGACGATGATACCGTAATGACTGCTTTAGCTGTCAAGTGAGTTGAAGAAATAGTTTTAAGCTATTGCTCTATAGTAAATTAGGAATTACAATTTTTATACACTTGACAGCTAAAACAGTCATTACAGGGTGTTTTTCGTTCGATAATTTCAGACTCATGAAAAAGATTAAACTTTTGGTAGATGCCCGTAATTTTGGGGGCGAAGGTCAGGGCAGCTTAACCTATTTGAAGGGATTGTATTTGGCTTTGTTGGAAAGCTATGGAGACAGGTATGAATTATATTTTGCGGGGTATGATGAGGCGGCAGTAATGGAAGTTTTTGGTAAGTATAATGTTCGTTTTTTACCTTTAAAAAATAAATCGCGGCTAAAATTATGGCTGAATGAATTCCCCGAATTAATCCGCAAGAATGATATTGAATTCGCTCATTTTCAATATATTACTCCAATAAAAAAAGCCTGTCGATACATCGTGACTACTCATGATGTGCTATTCAATGACTTTCCGGGGGAGTTTGGTTGGAGCTATCGAACGCAACGTAATTTTCTATTCAAACGCTCCCTCCTACAAAGTGAAATTCGACTGACAGTTTCGGAATATTCACGCCAAAAAATCGCACAACATTACCGAATCAATCCCGACACAATTTCCATCACGCCTAATGCGCCGATGGAGTCATTTCTCTTGCCTTTTGACCGAAAAAAATCACAAGAATTTGTACAAAATAAATTTGGCTGGGATAAATACATCCTTTACGTGAGCCGCCTTGAGCCTCGCAAAAATCACTTAGCATTATTAGATGCATGGCAAGATTTGGAATTAGCAAAACAAGGTGTGCATCTCGTTTTTGTAGGAAATAACACCTTGAATGATAGCGCATTAACTAATTCATTCAAAAAATTAAACCAAAAAGAATCTGCACATTTTCATTGGGTACGAAATGCAAGCGATAAGGAATTATTAGAATTGTATCGTGCTGCTAATCTGTTCGTTTATCCATCCAAAGCAGAAGGATTTGGCATACCACCATTGGAAGCGGCGGCATTGGGTGTGAATACAATTTGCTCGAATGTAACCGCGATGCAGGATTTTAATTTTTTCAAAAATAATCACATCTCGCCGGATAATCCGGGCTTGTTGCAAACGATGATTTGGTTAAATATTACCTTGCCACCACCTCAGGCGGAATTGGATAATATCGCCCGAATTATTCGTGAAAAATATTCATGGGAGAGAAGTGCGAAAGTATTGCACGGAGAAGTTTTAAGATGTTTAGGTCTTGATTATCAGAAAATTGCAGCCTAAAAAAGTTTAAGTTTAAGAATAAGTTTAAGTTTAAAACATTCGTTTTGGCGAAGCCAAAACCC
>JAHDEO010000005.1:0-11073 GCA_020628725.1 Saprospiraceae bacterium | reverse complement strand
TAAGTTTAAGAATAAGTTTAAGTTTAAAACATTCGTTTTGGCGAAGCCAAAACCCGTATCTAAACTTAAACTTAAACTTGCACTTGCACTTGCACTTAATCTTAGTACGACTTCAATACTCGCGAAGACTTACCGTTATTGGCTTCCCAAACAAGTTTGTCGTTACCGTTTACATCTCCATCTAAGTTGTAATCAACATTTGAGTAGATGAGAAAGTCGCCGTTGTTGGGAAGCCATTCGCTTTTGTCCGAACCTGTAATATCGTAGCTCATTTCATCTGCAATTTGGTTGCCGTCACCGGCGTGCATGAGCCAACGATTATTGTTGATAGTCTGTCCGAAGCCGATACCTTCTTGTGGCACATAAGAATCACTCAACGTAAAATCATGAGTTAATGCACAATTTTCATCGGCGTCGATGAGTTGGGGTGTCATAATACCCATGTGGTTGCGATGCTCAATAATGATATAAAGGGAAGTTATACTGTAAGTCGGGATGAGATTATCATCGAAAAAGACAATGCTGCCATCTTCGAGCAATAAAGCAGCAGCGCGGAGAATTTGGTCTTCAGGAAAGGGACTGGTGCGGAAAGAAACAAGCACCCAGTCTACGACTTTCATGCCGTCGTTCGCTTCTTCTATCGCCTGATAATCAGCTTCATTCCAGCCCTGCCCTTCAGTACCGTAGTAATTCCAGGGAGCTGTACCATAAGGTTGGATTGCATTTGAATTATTCGCTTGACCGGGGAGGAGTCGGAGGTCGTTGAGGCTGGTACGCATGAGGTCGGTTGCAGGGTCGTATGCACCTTCGAGGAAGACTGAGAGCTGTAAGTTTACATTCTGTACAGTGGTGAAAAACTCAGAAGTAGAAAAAGCAGGATTACATCCATTTTTTACTTGAAATTCATATTCCGGTGCGTTAAGGTCTTCGATACTTATTGTGTTTCCTACCGTGTTGTAAATGACCCACTCGTCAGAACCCATTGAGCGAAGACGTACTTCATAGCTATCTCCTTCTGTACCATTCCAGCTCAAATTAACAGCAGCACAAGTCGGAGCAGCTTGTAAACCATTAGGAACAGCTCCTCCTGCAAAACAGCTCTCAGGTGAGTTGAGTTTTGTATTAATAGCTTCTTTTTCTTTATCTGAAAAGTAAAAAGCACCCAATTGTACCCCCGAACACATAATAGAACCTGTACTCGAACAGTTCTCACTATCAGAATGTTGTGCGCCAAAATTATGACCAATTTCATGTGCAGTCAACACAAAACGCCCGTAAGCAAAACTACCGATATTCTGCGATACACCATAAGCGAAAGTAGGCGAACTACATACTGTACCCGTGTATGCGATACCAATGCTCACACCATCCATTTGCTTACCTGTCCACATGTGCGCGAGGTCACGTTGGATATGCCCCATATTGTCTTCCCAGTAATTTCTAAATTGACTTAAAATAAAACCCGATGTGCTGACACTATCCGGGAAAGGGTCATTTTGAGCCATATGTACGCTTTGGTAAACCACGTCGATTTCCAAGCCAAAAGTAGAGCTATACACACCTTCAACCTCATTCAAAATACTCAAAATCAACTCATTAGTGCCTTCTCCATATATGGCGTAATATTCGTAGTCCGCCTCCGTAGCCAATTCTAAAGTGATACATCCTGCATCTCCGCTTTTCAACACACCATTATTTTCAACCATCTCCATCCCTTCTTCGAGGTGATCAGCTTGGCAAGTCATATTTACAGGGTCAACAATATCTTCTGAGCGATAAAGTACAAAATCTTTTGAACCACTATTTTTCGCAAATTGTGTAACAGGCTCAATGAAATACATCTCATCATTACCTTTAATAAAACCGCTGATATGGTCATCCTTAATAGTCAGGCGAACAGGTTGGTCAATATCACCGTTGACATAACCTTTATAGGTATTGACTTCGATGTCTTGAATCTGAATACCGTTTTCTGTTGTGGCGACAGATTGGTAAGAGGGAGCGCGGAGGTCATTAGGAACGAGTTCGATGTCCCAATTTTGGTGAGTATCGGGCGAAAGGCTGATAGCTAATAAATCGTTGCTGCTTTTTAAGTCAGCCAATTTACGAGTATCAATTGAGAATAAAGAGTAGGCAGTAAATGCTTCATCCAATTCGACGATGCGTTCTTGTTTGAGCACAGCATTTACAGCATTCTGAGCAATTAGAGCGCTTGAAAATAAAACAACAATTAAGAGAGTGGTTAGGCTTTTCATGATAACGATTTTGGTACGCTTTGGGGTCAGTGGTTTATAGTTCGTTTTTTGCCTGTCACACTTTTTTATTAATTGCATTGCAAAGTTAAATCAAAAAGTGGACTTTTGCAAACTTATTAAAAATTTTTATAATTTATATATTGCTAATTTTTAAGATATTAAAATTCATATAACAATTAATTTTAATTCGTAAAATCAAAAATAGGCGCATAGTATGGCTATACCAATTCTTTGATAAAACCCGTCAGTGTTTTACCAAGAATTGCCGTTGCCCATACTAAGGTTTTCCTATAGATAGCGATATGCCATCACAAGGAATGCCCACGATAAAAGATTGTGGATATTGAGTGTGCGTTTTTAGAAAAAAGACTCTCTGTTGGCAAGAGTATTCTCAATAGTGAATATCGGTATGCAATTGATTACCTGTGAGTTAGAAAGGCAGGTCATCAAATTCACCAACCGGTTCGTCGGCAGCACTTGGGAAATCTGCTGCACCCTCATTTTGTGGTTGTGGTGGTGTGTTAGATTCTTGATTTGCTTTTTGGATGCGCCATGCATTTAGGTTTGTAAAGTAGCTTACCTCGCCTTTCGGACTGGTATATTCGCGTCCGCGAAGATCGAAAAATACGTTCAAAGTATCACCCACTTCAAAAGGATCTAAAACCGGAGTTTTGTCTTGTACCAATTGAAATTTGACATGTTGTGGGTACGGTCCGTCTCCGATTTCAAGAACAAATTCTCTTTTCGTAAAACGCTCCGTTACTTGCTGTGTATCGTATTTTACGTGTAATTTTCCGCTAACTTCGAATGACATATGTGCCTGTTTTCAAAAAATTTTAGGGGCTTTTGAGTAAAAATACCCTCTTTTTATGTTACAAAAGGCGTATTTGTACTACGCTCATTCGCTTTGTGCAAAGTAAATATTTGAAAAGCAATAAAACAAAGAAAGAGAAGAAAAAAAAAGAATTTTGAATTTTGAATGACGAATTTTGAATAAATCAATCATTTTTTGCAATCAATTCATTCAAAACTCGAAATTCTTTCATTCAAAATTATAGCTTATACACATCCGTAGGACTTACGCAGAAAACAGCGCGTTTGCCCTTGATAGCGATGGGAGCACGGAATAATTGCGGATTGCGAAGGAGTACATTGAGCCAATCTTCGTCATCAAACTCACTACCACGTATATTTTGTTGGTAATACGGATGCGCTTTGTTGAGCATCTGCTTAGGATGCATATCCAGCCTATCTATGATTTGCCGAAGCATAGTCGTAGAAGCAGGCGTACTCTCAAAAGCATGAGAACGCACATGTGGCGTGATGCTTTTGGCATAAGCTAATGTTTTGCGGTCAGATGAGGATTCAGGATTATAATACAAGACAATTTCGTTTTCGTGAACTCTCATAAGCAGGAAATTTTATTGTGAATAAGAGAGGTCAGAAGTCAGAACGCTTACTGTCAGAGGTCAGATAGAAAATTAGACTTTTTATTTTGCTTATTGTTAGATATTCTGTCTTCTGACAATGAAATGGTCTGACTTCTAATTTCTATCTGTTTCAAATGTATTGCTTTTTTATGAAAATGAAAACAAATCCATTGTAAAATTTTCATTAAATGTAATTTTTATTTTGAAATGCAACAAAAAACCCAAATTTTATTTGAATCTAATTCAATTTGTGACATACAAAAAAAGCGATTCAATATGACTTGAATCGCTTATACTCGTTGAATTGAATGTGTTATTAACCCTTTTAACTAACTTATAGAATGACAACGAGTTATCTTTATTTTGAAGTTAAAAAACATTACATTGACTGACATTTAAATGACAAAAAGCGCACCAAAATAACGCCGCATGTATGTCTTTGTTGTGTGTTTGTATGTTAAAGGACACGACTTTAACATTTTTGCCCTTATGTATTGGATGAAGATGGTGATATGCAGTAAGAGGTGATTTGTATTTGGAATTATTTCTTCAGAACAAAAAAATGGTGGACTGTATCGCCTGATACAGCCCACCCTGCTCTGTCGCGGTTGTTTTCGGGTTAAGTAGAGAGATTACAATAGTTTTTTGGGGGTTTGATACCATGTTTCTGCTTTATGGGCTGCTGAGTGTCTTAGCAGAGAGGTATATGTCTGTGCTTATAATTGTAAAAGAATTAAATGAATGTTACCATTGCCTTCCTATTCGGAAAGCGTACCTCTGTAGCTATTATTTCAAAAGCGGGAATAGCACCAAGTCTTCCATTATTGGTATTCTTTTCCACTTCTACCATTAAAGCTCCTCTCCAGAGGGTTGGACCGGGAATTGCCGTAACAAGTGATTCAGTCGTTACAGTACTATAAATTCCACCCAGATAATATATCTTGATGGTATAGGTATCTCCCGAAACATACGAGTCATCATTTATGGTGACTTCAATATCATTCTGGAGAACAGGACTGAATGTGAAAGCATTAGGTAACGCTCCTACAGGAGCAGAGTTGAGGATTAGGGAGGTTAGTGTACAAGCCACTAACAAGGTCAATTTGATATTCATGATTGTTCAAATGTTGGATTAGGAAATAAATAAATAAGTTTGTTTTCAATTTGTCACATAAAATTTTGTAAGTCTGATATAAAATTATTTTCTTTGGCAAAGTTATTAGATGTAAATGGGTTGTACAATTACAGGTTTGAAGCAAAATTGCAAATTGCTTGTAGGTACATTGAAAAAAATATGTCCAATATTTTCTTCGTCAAAACCTTATTGCATGTGATGCGTTAACATTTGTGTATTCCTCATACTTCTTCTCATAGAATCTATGCCGTATTAGCAAGAAATCTACAGAAGAGAACCAGATGGACTGAAAAAACCACTTTTCAAGCTATCTTCAATTACACCTACTAAACTCACGAAACATTTATATGTTTCACATTAATAACCAATAAATTACGTTTGTTGATTTAAATTCAATGAACTTCCCAAGTGTTTAGTTGTCAATTACTTATACTGGACATGACACCTAAAAAACTTTATTAGCTTTCGGTTAATAAAAACCTTAGGGTTTCTGCATTATCACACACACAAAACTCTACATTATCCCTATACGGATTTTATTCATCTTTTTGTTTTTTTGACAAAAATATCGAATAAGAATAGATAGAACAATTACCAATTTATATCAAAATTGCGAACCATACCATTTGAGGTGTATTAAAAATATTTATAAGTAAATAGTTTGCTGTTTGTTAGAAATACTATTTTTCTTTAATCCAATTACACTTTTTGCTGTAAGAGTCAACTCCCCTGTGTATGGAAAATACAATGGTTGTTAATTTTTTGAAAAAACTGTCTAAAAAAGAAATGACAGGTTTGGGGTTTTTCGTGCAAAATCCCTGTTTCAACCCCAATAAAGATGTCGTGCAACTTTTCAATTATCTCGACAGCTTTGCACCGTGCTTCAGCGATGTAAAGTTGACCGCGGAAAATGCATTTAATGCAATATTCCCGGGCAAAATCTTTGATCGCGCCGCACTCAACGGGCTAATGAACAAACTATTAGCCGTCATTAAAAAGTTTATTAATGCCTTGCAAAAAACCACCAATCGAATGAGCGTGGAATTTGGCACATTGATATTTTATAATCGGCGATACCCGAAGAGGTTTCAAAGTCAACTGAAAAAAGTCCGAAATCTCATTGAAAAAAATGAAAAAGGAGGCATGAGGTATCGCTACTTATCTTATGTAGAATACCAATTGTCCAGATATTTAGCCATAAATGAAAAAAGTAGAAACTATGTTACTTTATCAGATGCAATGGATAAATATTATTGGCTTTCAAAACTTCCTTTATTTGCCGAAATGCTCAATTATAAACTGATTACCGCAGACAATGGGTGGGACATCTCGCAGCTAGATATTCACTTAAAATTTATTGAAGAAGTCGGCTATATAGAAGACCCTTTAATTAATTTGTGGTATAGTCTCATCGGTATTTTCAAAAATATGCTTGATAAGGTGCCCGTCGCCTTGGAGGATTATTATAGATTTAAAACGCTATTTTTTGAAAATATAGATGAATTACATGATAATGAGAAAAGGAACTTGTATATATACCTTCGAAATATCATACGACTATCTTCGTTTGAAGATGCTGATTATTATGAAGAAGAATTTGAAATTGACCAAGTAGGTTTGGAACAAGAGCTTATCTTTTTGAATGGCTTCTTACGCGAATTAAGCGTAAAAAATATAATAAATTCAGCTATTAAAATGGGAGAAATTCAATGGGCTAAGGATTTTTTGGAACAATACAAGGATGTATTTTGGAAAAAATTTGCTGATGACTTACTGGCATATTGTAAGGCTGTGATTAATTTTTACGAAGGAAAATACGATGAAGCCCTTGCTCTTTTTGCTACGGTTCAATTTAATAATGTCTTTTTTGAAATAGAAAGAAGAATAAAGCTGATTCAAATTTATTATGAGATAGAAGATGTGGAATTATTTGGAAATCAACTTAATAGTCTTACAACATATATATCAAGAAATCAAGATAAGGTCGGGGAACCTTATGCACAATCATACCTCGGATTTGCGAAATATGTAAGGAAAATATCGCATATTATAAGGGGTGATTTGGATGAAATAACAAAGTTGGAAAAAAAGATAAGCAAAATCCCTGTCAGACTGCTTTTTGAGAAAAAATGGCTGCTGGATAAGTTGAATGAATTAAAAGGCAAGAGATGAAATGAAAGCAAGGTACCTCCGAGAAAGTACCCTGCTCTTGTGAATGACACCTTATTCGACTTGAGTGTTCGAGAAGTGCTACGGAGCTTACTTCGTGAGAACCATTCGTTTGGTAGCAGACACGGCATCACCCATAATTAAGCGGTAATGATAGACACCCGGTGCCAATGTGCCTGCTTGTATTTCTATTATGCCCGTTCCGGTTTGATTGATAGGTTTTGAATCTACCAATTTTCCGTTGATATCAAATATCTCAAGTGTTGAATTGGTGGCATCTTCAGGAATGTTGTATTCAATCGTCGTGCTGGTAGAGAAAGGATTCGGATAATTTTGTAAGATATAATTATTGCCTTCCTCTTCTACCCTATTTTGTACGCAGTAGCCTGCGGTACAGAAACTTTCCCAGGGTGTATCAAAGTTGTTGCCATTGCTGATGGCACTATTGGTATTGGTTGCGCTATTTAGTTGATTACATAAGTTGAGCAAGTTACTGTCATAACAACCACTCAAATCATTGGTAGCTACGCGTAAGTAAATCAACTTGGTCAAGTTGCCCAATTCGCCGGGTAGTTCTCCTGTAAAGTCGTTATTGCTCAAATGGAGGTATTTAAGATTGGTCATATTACCCATTTCCGGCGGAATACTACCTGATAAGTTGTTGGTATACAAGTATAAACGAACCAAGTTAGTGAGATTGCCCAATTCAGCAGGAATGGCACCGGAGAGTTGATTTCTGTGTGCGTAAAATAAAGTCAATAAACCCAATTGTCCAATTTCAGGTGGAATCTGTCCGGTGATTTGATTATTATCCACACGAAGGTTGCGTAGTTTGGCTAAATTGCCTAACTGCGATGGAATCGCACCTGTCAATTGATTGTGATTTAGATTTAAATGTAACAATTTACTCAAATTACCAAGCTCGGACGGGATGCTTCCACTCAATTGATTAGCACCTAACGAAATATTTGTCATTAGTGATAAATTGCCTAAACACGCAGGTATAGTGCCTGTCAATTGATTCGAACTGAGGTTGAGGCGTCTCAAATTACTCAAATTGCATAATTCGATAGGAATGATGCCACTGAATTGATTGTGATTCAAATCCATGTATTGCATATTCGAGAGATTACCCAATTCAGGCGGAATCGTTCCGGTCAAATTATTTCTAAATAAATCCAAATGTGTCAAACTTTGCATAGTTCCCAGCGATGCAGGAAGTGTGCCTGTTAGCCCCTGCTCATCTAAGGTCAACCATTTTACACAACCATCTGCATTGAGTTCTACCTCGTACCATGTATCAATAGGTTGGCTCAAATCCCACGCGAAATCTTCCCAATTGGCTCCATCCGTAGCATTATACAGGTCAACAAGCGCGAGCGAATCAATCTGTCGGCATGAGGCTGTATTGTAGCACACTCCGGTCATAGAACCACAGAAATCTTCCCATGCCGTATCGAAATTATTGCCATTGCTAATAGCGGCATTGGTATTGGTCGAAGTATTGAGTTGATTGCATAAATTTTGTAGCTTAATGTCGTAGCAACCACTCAAATCATTGCCGGATACACGCAAATAAATCAATTTTGCCAAGTCCCCCAATTCGGCGGGTAGCTGTCCGGTAAGGTTGTTGCTACCCAAGTGAAGGTATTTCAGATTGGTCAAATTACCCAATTCCGGCGGAATATTGCCCGATAAATTATTGGTATAAATATACAAGCGAACCAATTTGACGAGATTGCCCAATTCGGCAGGGATCGCACCACTCAACTGATTTCTGTGCATATAGAGCAATATCAAGTCAGTTAATTGCCCGATTTCGGCAGGAATTTGTCCGGTTAATTGGTTATTATCCAATCGCAGATATATCAATTTGCTCAAATCACCTATTTCCACCGGAATAGTACCTGTCAAATTATTATGATTGAGGTACAAACGAGTGAGTTCGGTGAGGTTACCCAGTTCCGTTGGAATATTGCCGCTTAATTGATTGCCGCCAAGCCCAAGATAATTCAAAACAGGATAGCTGCCCAATTCCGGCGGAATCGTACCTGTCAATTGATTATTTGCCAGATTGAGGCGTAGCAAATTCGTCAAATTGCTCAGTTCAACGGGAATCGTACCGGAGAGTTCGTTACTATTCAAATCCATGACTTCCAGACTTGATAGATTGCCCAATTCCGGCGGAATCGGTCCGGTAAAATCATTTCTAAATAAATCCAAATGCGTCAGTTCGCTCAATCCGCCCAGCGACGGAGAAATTGTACCTGATACACCTGCCTCGTCCAATTCGAGCCATTTTACACAACCGTTTTCATTGAGTGTTATGCCCTGCCAAGTGTCTATGGGTTGGCTTGAAATCCAAGTGTCCAGACCAACAATATTTTGCTTAAAATCAAGCAGAATGAGCGAATCTCTGGCGCGACAATTGGGCGTGTAAATGTATAATTCATTAGGCTCGCCGACGACATAGATATTTCCGTCATTGTCCATTGTGACGCCTTCGATTTGAGCACCGGGCATACCATTGAGGCGGCTGTATTCATTGCAATTTTCATCTACTTCAAGTAAGACATTGCTTTCCTGACTAAGTACCAACATACGGTCGGAAATACCGTTGGGCGCATTCACACCATCGGTCAAACCGAGATGGTGTACCGCAGCCGCGTCTGTGATTCCCGGAGTTATGGAAGCCCCTAAGTTGCAACCTGCCGGATTGACATTACCGTCAGCCTTTGTGAAGTTATACAGATTGATATTTGACTTTTCTTTTACTGTAAAAATTCTATCGGTTGCAGGGTCGTAGGAGACTCCCTCTAAACCATTGTTTGCACCCCATGTACCGGGCAATTCAGAGCGATTGGTTATCGTAGCAAGGTCTATCAAACCTGCATTTGCAATATCGACATAGACAATCTCCCCCAGTCGTTCTTCTGCTATAGCAAATGTAGTCCCGCCGGTATGGACAATATCTTCGGTGTCATTCGCATTGCTCAAAATAATGCTTCGGATGAATTGTCCGTCCAAACCGGTTTCGTAAATTCTGGAATTATTGTTTGTAATCATAAACAATGTGCCGGTCTCTGGATTATAAGTTACACCTGATAAGTCATTTGAAATATTTGGTATGCTTATCGGACCGTTGACCAGCTCATAGCTACTCAAATGAACCTGACTGTTTTGTCCGTTCACATGGGGATGCGTAAAACATAATAGTGTGATAAATAGAATTAGTTGTTTAAAAATAGTTTTCATAATTGATGCATGTTTTTAATGATTAGTAAAATGTGATTATTGGTGGCTATCGAAGATGCGATGCTTTCAGCCTGCATGCGCGTACGCAAGCAAGGCTGTCAGCAGGCATCGTAGCGCGGTGCTTCCAGCCCGCGTCCAACGGTTGGTTTGGAGCTACTATTTTTGAGTGGTTAATTGGTTTGTTTGGGGCTAAACGTTACTGCACGTTTTGGAGGGGTTAATTCATTTCTTTAGTGTTATTCAGGTGTTAATGAATGTTTTTGAAAGGTTAAGCAAATGTAATTTTGAGGTCGGTAGGATGCTCATTTCCATTTAGTATCCTGTTTTTAAAATAATGAATTAAAAAATATAAATTTTAATAAAATTAAAATAGGCATAAGAAACCAGCCCTACCTCTAATACGAGGCAGACTCAAAATGTCTTTCAAAATTGTTTAATGGAAAACCTTACGGTTGTGTGTTTTGTGAGGATAGTAAATGTTTGAATAAAGGTCGGAGGGCTGAGGTTGTCCCGCCGACATTGTTTCCTGTTGTTAGTTGGTAGAGTAAATACTTTCGCCTAAAGTTTTTCTACCCCGGTCCGATAGTTACTGTGCAGCCATCAAAATCTAGAACTTCTCCATCGTCTCGAACGGTACAATTAATAACAACGTCCGTTCCGGGAGCAGGACCCAAGCCCGAAGCTCCCCCAAAGCTTCCTTCCACTCCGTTAAAGCAGATAGTCCCTTCACAAGTGTCAGTATGCCTTAAAAAAGTAATGTCACCACCTTGTGTTCCTGCAATGCTAATCATATCTACACTAGTCGGAAATGTAACTTTCATATACCAAC
>JAHDEO010000278.1 GCA_020628725.1 Saprospiraceae bacterium | reverse complement strand
AAAAACGAAAATATATGACCGCCATTTCCTACGAGAAATGGCGGTTTTTTTGTTGGAAATGATAGTTGTTCTGTATATTTGTGTAAATAATGTATAACTTTAGAGGGACGGTCAATTCTCTTTTATTGTGTAGTCCTTCCATATACTTCATTTCCATAACTTAACATAGAATAATTAATACCCATTTTAATGAAAATCGAGAAAATAAGAATAGAAAACTTCAGATGTTTTAAAGATGAAACAATATACTTTGATAACTATATTTCCATTATAGGACCTAATGGGATAGGAAAGTCAACTATTTTTCATGCATTGAATCTATTTTTCAGAGAATCTAAAGAGAGCAAAACGGATTTGGTTAAACTTTCCGTTGATGATTTTCACCATAATAACACGAATGAAGATATTAAAATTACTGTAACATTTAGTGAGTTATCAGATAAGGCAAAAGAAGACTTATCTGATTATGTTCGCCAAAATAAATTAATAGTTACAGCAGTTGCTACTTTCGATATAGCTAAAGAAAAAGCTGAGGTTAAACAATATGGGAATAGACTTGCTTATGAAAAATTTAGAGTATTTTTTGATGCAGAAAAAAGAGGAGCCAAGGTAAGTGAACTAAAGGAGATATATAAAAAATTGCTCTCAACTCACACTGACTTAAGAAGTGAGTCAACTAAAGGAAATATGATAACTGCATTGCGAGAGTACGAATCTAATAGGCCAGAAATATGTACACTTATTCCAAGTGAAGACCAATTTTACGGTGTGAGTCGAGGTGTAAATAGGTTACAAGCTCATGTACAATGGATATTTATTCCAGCGGTTAAAGATGTTACAGAAGAGGGTGAAGAGAACAGTAGATCTGCTTTAGGACAACTTCTTGCAAGAACTGTTAGAAATCAAGTCAATTTTCAAGAAAATGTTCAACAACTAAGGAAAAATGTACAAATAAAATATCAAGAAATTCTTGATGCAGAGCAAGAAACCTTGGACAACTTATCGTTATCACTACAAAGGAGGTTGAGAAACTTTGCACATCCAAATGTTTCAGCATCAATAAAGTGGAAACAAGACCCAAATAGATCGATAAGAATAGAAGAACCATTTGCTGGGCTGAATTTGGGAGAAAGAGGTTTTGAGGGAGAACTATCTAGGTTTGGACATGGTATTCAACGTTCCTACATGTTGGCACTACTGCAAGAATTAGCAGAATATGATAATGATGAAATACCAACACTAATAATGGGGATTGAAGAACCAGAATTATATCAACATCCCCCGCAGGTTAGGCATTTGGCGGAAACTCTTTTTGAATTATCGAAATCAAATTCCCAAATAATAATATGCACACACAGCCCATTTTTTATACCTGGAGATAATTTTGATAAGATTAGAGTAGCTAGTGAAGTAGGTAACCCAAGTGAAACCAAAATAAAACAACTTTCATATGAAAAGTTAGCCAAAACTCTTCACGAAGTTGGAGAGAAATTACTACCAGAAGAAGGTATGGTTGCAAAACTTTACCCAACTCTAAGTCCAATTATAAATGAAATGTTTTTTTGTAAAAAACTAATATTAGTTGAGGGGTATGAGGATATAGCTTACATTAACTCTTATTTAATATTACTGGATAAAATGACCGTTTTTAGACGAGAAGGATGCCACATTGTTCCAGTAGATGGTAAAAGTAGGTTAATAAAACCCATCGCTATTGCAAAGTTGCTTGAAATTCCAACATTTGTTGTATTCGACCTTGATACTGATAAGAAAAACATTTCAGACGAGAATAAAAGAAATTCGGAAGTGAAAAAACACAAGAAAGATAATAGAGCTATATTGAGTTTAATGGGATATAATGAAGAGAATGAATGGCCAGATGAATCTGTTATCAAAAATAACGTTCAAGGATGGTTAACCAATTTAACACATGAAATATCTTCTGATATTGGAGAAGGATTCAAGGATTATGAAAATAAAGCAGCGGCACATTATGGAAATGCAGCGAAACTAAAAAAGAATCCTTTAGCTATTGCAAAAGCTTTAGAACTGGCTTGGGAGGATGAAGTAAAGTCAAATAAATTATTGGAATGTGTTGATAGAATTTTAAGCTTTATTCAAGAATAATCCAAAGATCAAAATCAAGAAAAATGAAAAACATCCTACTATGTTCACTACTGCTTCTGTTATTCAGCTGTGCAGTCAACCGACCTTTAGAAAAATATTCTATCCCCTCAAAATACCAATATGAATTGAACCTTAATGACTTTGAAAATGATAAAATTAGCGTTCGACTTTCATTCAATGGCTTTGATAACGAAACGGCTACTTTTTGCTTTCCCAAGATTGTTCCCGGTATATATGGTGCAATGGATTTTGGACAATACATCAGTTCAATCACGGTAAAAGACCGGAAGGGGAAGAGTTTGGAAACCAAAAAGATAGATAAAAATTGCTGGGAAATTAAAAATGCCAACCTGATGTCAACTATCGAATATGAGGTAGATGATTCATGGGAAGAATTTGATTTGAATCTGGAAAGAGGCTTTTATAGGTCTGCGGCAAGTGCTTTTAAGGAAGATGTCTTTGTCATCAATCCGAATTGTGTTTTTGGATATTTTAGAGGGCTTGATGATATTCCTGTGGAATTGGTAGTAAATAAACCCGAAAAATTCTATGGAGCAACCAGCCTCGAAAAAGTAATCTCGAATCCAAAGCAGGATAAATACGAGGTGAGTAATTATCAGAGCTTGGTAGACAATCCTATTTTGTACGCAGAACCGGATACTACGATGATTGAACTCCCAAATATAGACATTGAGGTTGCCTGTTATTCTACCACCGACCAAGCTATATCCAACGAAATTGCAAAATATATAAAACCTTTGTTAGTCAATCAGACGGAATATCTTGGAGGTAAATTGCCTGTTGATAAATACACCTTCATTTTATATCATAATTTAAGCCCGGATGAATATGCTTACATGGGCGATGGGTTGGAACATTCTCATTCAACATTGATACTTTTCTGTATGCCGATGGATATGGAAATCATAAAAGCAAATGTTTATGGGATAGCCAGCCACGAATTTTTCCACACCTTGATGCCTTTGGGTATCCATTCGCACGAAATCGCTGATTATGATTTTAATAACCCAAAATTTTCGCGTCATTTATGGTTGTATGAGGGGATGACCGAGTATTTTACCATTCATATGCCCATAAAAAATGGTCTACAAAGCATATCGGAATTTACGGAAGTAATAGAAAAGAAAATCAGTGATATGAACGCATTTGACAATACGCTGTCTTTCACAGAATTGAGCCTAAATCCGATGGATATGCAAGACCAATATTATAATGTGTATTTGAAAGGCGCGTTGATAAATCTCTGTTTGGATATTCAGTTGAGAGAATTGTCTACCGGAAAATATGGGGTGCAAAATTTAGTCATGGATTTAATTGATAGATACGGTGTAGACAAGTCTTTTGATGATGAAAAATTATTCGATGAAATTATCGCGATGACCGGATTTCCTGAGTTAAAAGATTTTTTCGATAAGTACGTGGTCGGTGCGGAACCTTTACCCTTAAATGAAGTCCTACAAAAGGTTGGCTTACAGTTAGAAGGAGAAGATGTGATTGAATCGGATAAATTATCAAAAGAGCAGCAAACGCTACGAAAATATTGGATAAATCAATGAACTAATTCAACAAAATGCGCCTTATCAAGGGTAATAATAAATTGTGTGCCTCTACCTATCTCGCTAATGAGGTCAATATCTCCACTCATGCCATCAACAATTTTTTTGCATAATGCGAGACCAAGCCCCGTTCCCTCGTATTCATGATTATTATGTAATCGAGCAAACATTTGGAAGATATTTTGATGGTATTTAGGAGCGATACCTATACCATTATCTTTGATTTGAAATTGAAACTTATCTTCCTGTTCGCTGCATGTAATTTCTACGATAGGCTTTTCAGATTTATTGTATTTAATGCCGTTTTCGATTAGATTTTTGAACAGTAAATACATTTTCGCTTTATCGGCTTTGATGATGGGGAGATGATTGGCTATTCTCATTTCCGCGTTTGTTTTGTTTAAATCTATTGACAGCGCATCAATTATGGATTTGATTAATTGATTGAGGTCAATTTCTTCCCTTTCTATTGCCTTTGAAGAAAATGTGGAGTACTCTAAAACATCCATAATAAGGGTATTCATCCGATTACTTTCTTTCTTGATATACTGAAAATATTCATGGGCTTTTTCATTATCAAAATCCTTTAATTCTCTTTCCAGCAAATATGAAAAACTGATGATATTGCTAAGCGGCGTTTTCAAATCATGTGAAGCGATATAAGCAAAACGTTCCAATTCCTGATTACTGACCAACAATTGCTCAGACCTATTTTTTAACAATTGATTGCTGTTGATGAGTTCTTGTTGTTGCTCCAATAATTGTGTATTTTGGTTATCTATTTTGGATTTTTGAATGCTGTATAGTTTTTTGAGTATAATCAAGAAAATATAAGAAAGGATAAGGAAGGATAAGGAAGGCTAAATTATCAAAAAAGTAATCTTCTTTCGTTCCAATTCCTTGCAAAGTATCAGAGGTGGTAGCATAAGAATAAAATTGAAAAACAATCGCAAAGATAAGAAAGGGGAAATTGAATTTAGGTGAGCTGAAGTTGATTAATAATAGTATGCTTATCAGCCATTTATGATTGTAAGAGTAAATTTGCCCGGTTTCATTAATATTGTAAATAACAATTAGAGTTGCGCCAATAATTAACGAAAAACTTACCAAGAGTTCTCTTCCGGTAAACTTCATTAATAGTAGGTTGGCGACGAAAAAAATAACAAGGAAAAAAGGCGTTTCTTCAGAAAAATAACCCAATAATTGCGGAATTACCATGAGGGTACATACTGCCACCATCCATAAGATAATCTTGGCTAATGTCCTCACCTTATAAAGTGCATCACTTGTAAGTTGCTCTTTATCTTTTATAAAGAAATCAGTAATTCTGTTGATGTATTGGTTCATATTATATGGTCAATTTCACGAACCGGTTTTTCATAGGAACGCGAGATAAATAAGTTTACCAACTTGGGTAGGTTATTTTGTGCTTAGTTTTCGTCTTGAAAGAGGGCGTTTATCTGGATAAATAACTGATTTCAAGGCGGAAAATAAGTGCAAAAGAAGCAGCCAAGATGGTAAAGTTATTTTTGTCGCGTTCCATAGTAGATTAATAAGAGAAAAGAAATGATTGAATAATTTTTGGAAGTTTCGGAATTTAAATATACGCAACTTGAATAATAATGTTGCATTGTTATCAATCACTAAAAATGATGATTAGCCAATAAAAAAACCGCTACCCTTTGGGTAGCGGTTTCATATCTAATAGCGATTTCGTATCACATTTACTTAAATGCCAATTGCTGACTATCGGCTTTAATCACTTTCGTCATAAATGCCTTAAATTCAGCATAATCTTCCGGCTGTACAATGTCTTGCAAGACCTTGAAAGTACGGGTAATGATAAGTTGATTGCCCGATTGCTTGAAGTCCATACTATACGTAGCGATTTTCGATGAATAGCTCTGTGATTGTGGTACTTCCGAAATGGTTCTTCCCGAAGGAATATTGATGGTCAAGACCTCTTTTTCCTCATCGGCAGGGGTGTAGTTCCACAATTGGATGGGATACTCGCGCTCGTCGGTCGTGAGAAAATCCGGTGTTTCGATGTCATCTGCCCACGGAAGTTTGAAGATAGAAAGCCCGCCAATCTCTGTAAATACCGAAGGTACTTCATATTTGTAGCGATATTTCACGGCTTCATCGTTATTGTCGATGCCTTCATCAAAATCAACTGATAGCAATTTTATATTCGCAAAACCATCATTAATGGCTTTTTGCATGGTTTTGAAACGCTCTTCTTTTCCGTCATTTTCGTAGCTATAACGCATACTTGATGCGTATACGCCTGTTTTGGTGGTGTGTTTATCGACCGTCATTTTATCAATATTGAAAGAGACATCCGACTTGCGGTGAACTATGTTTTTCACACGCGTAGGCGGGTCAATGACTTTTGCGGTAGAGGTGGCGTTGGCATCTTGCGGAATTTCCAATACAAATGCGCCGTCAATACTGTATCGCGCCGAAGCGAATGGTAGGTTTTCAGCCGTCAATTCTACAAAATAATCCTCGTTATCCATGTTCACTTTGGCAATGCAATGATTGAAACCAATGCTGGGCAATGCCATCGCCTGCTGTCCTTCATCACGCGTATTGACGAGTACAAGATTGGCATCAATGCCCTGTGTTTTACACATCGCTACGAATAACGCAGAGACATCTTTGCAATCGCCTTGCTTGCTGCTGAGGACATAGCCTGCCTTTTGCGGTACGAGATTACTCTGTAAAAACGGCACTGAAATATAGCGAATCTCATTGACGATGTAATTATAAATCTCACGAATTTTCTGTTCTTCTGTCAAACCTGATTTGCCTTCAAATATCTCATTTACAACTTCTTGTACTTCGTAATCGTCTTTGGCTTTTGCCTGCGCCAAGTCCGCATAC
This sequence comes from Saprospiraceae bacterium, assembly GCA_020628725.1. Taxonomy (GTDB): domain Bacteria; phylum Bacteroidota; class Bacteroidia; order Chitinophagales; family Saprospiraceae; genus JAHDEO01. The sequence goes on along the minus strand of JAHDEO010000278.1, from coordinate 3,086 downwards.
CACTCTGCGATATAGTCCCAATCCTCGAAAGAAGAGAAGTGCAACATGTTCGCCACATCAGGAATTTCGGACATGTATGGCTCGTATTTCATACTCGGTACATCGGCTACTTCCCACACGTAGAGGTCGTTGTCACCAACAGGAGTGATTTCCGGTTTTAGGTCAAAATTCAATGTTTTGTAGTCGAATTTTTTATTGCGAGGAATTAATAGGCTGTAACGCGAACTTTTCATGGGCAAAAACATTTCAAAGTAGTGTTTGCCCCAGAAGTGATTCGATAATTTGCCGGAATAATAATTCTGCAATTTAAAGGTCACATGAATCCCGTCACCTGCTTCCAAATTAGGGAATACAATATGTGTGCCACGCGTTTGTGCAGTAACTTTTGCACCGTCTTTCTTCAAAACTTCTGCTTTTTCAATGATATAATCTTGATTGCGATATGCAGGAATGTAGTATTCTTTCCATGAATCAACACCCGATGAATTGAAGACTTTTGCCAACATGGTGTGCTTCTCTTCTGAACCGCCATTTTCGTAAATCACTTTACGGACATCATCAATCAGGAGGATACTTTGGTCTTCGGGAAAGTCTTCGGCACTTGGTGCATTTTTGAAAACCTCGTAAACATCCTCTTCGGCAAAGCTGGCAAAATTATCTTTTTTGCCTTCCAATTTACGCAATTGCTCACGCGCATCGTAATCATACGGATTGTAATAAATCGCTGTTTTTAAAGCTTTTACAGCGTCTTTGTTTTTGTTTTGCTGCTCATAAAGCGTAGCCAGCGAACTGTGATATGAACCCACGTAAGGCGCGATTTTGAGACATTCTTTGATGCATTTTTCAGCTTCTTTATAATTGCCCAATCCGGTATGTACGCCCGCTATTTGCTTGTAATAACCAACGCTGTTGGGTTTATTTTCAATTAATTTTGATAATTCGGCTAAACCTTTGGTGATATTTCCCGCATCAAAATAATCGGACGCCAAAGAAGTGATGACATTCTCGCTATAGTTTTTCTTCAAATATTTCTGGAGAATTTTAGTAGCTCCCGATGTATTCTTTTTAGCTTCTTTTTCGATGTAATATTTTATACCCAGAAAATCAAGGTCTTCAGGATATTTGTTGAAGGCTTCATCGACGAGTTTGATGAGTTTGTCAATTTCCTCATCTTTTCCGGCGAGTGCCATTTTTTTCTCATAAATACCTTTCGGGTCGTAATTTTTACGCTCAATAATCTTAAAAAGCCGCTTCGCTTCGTCATAATCTTCGCGTTCAAATGCTTCGTCATAAAGCAATTCGAGGGCAGTTACACTGTTGGGGTCTTTGGTTTTGATTTCCTCCAAATACGTCGAAACCGCATTATCGTTGTCGTCGCGTGCGTAGGCGCGCAGGAGTTGGTAAGTGATATAGGTACAATCAGGAAAACGCTCTTTGGCTTCTTTCAAAACCTTCTTGGCTTTGTAAACCATGCCGTTGTGATTGTAATATTGACCCAATGCAACATATGAACCCAACGCATCGGGATTGCTCTTAATATCGTCGAGGAAAAATTTCTCTACTTGGTCGGGAATAACCGTGCTTTTGTAGCTGTAATTTTTTGGATAATCCTGCAATTCAGTTGTATATGTCAGGTCGTTCAATAGTTTACCATCCATATCCGCGATACGCAATAAGAAGTTGGAGCTACTGATTTCGCTCGTACCGATTTGCATCAAGATACGGTTGTAGCCCTTCATCAATTTGGCAGTGAATATATAGGTATCCACGTCGTTATTGCGCTCTTTGGCTTCGCTGAATAGGAGTTGGTCATTGACCCATACCTTTACTGAACCTGATGTACCCAATCGGAATTGGACTTCCTGCTCTTTTGGACTGTTACAAAAATTTTGAACATAAAGCAGGGCATCATTCGTATAAAAATGATAAGTGAGTGACAACCAAGCGGGTACGGCAGCAGTTTTCAAGTCAAACCATTTGACATCTGCTCCGCGTTTGTTTTTGAATAGGTAGTCCGGTTCGGGATGTGCCACCACACCGAAGTCTTTGTTGAAACCACTTTCAGAAATATTCTCAAATTCTCCGACACCTTGCCAGGTCTTGATAGTTCCTGTCTTGGCATAATATTCTTTTGCCGTTGACATTTTGTTGGAGTTGTAGTAGTGGTCACCGATAGAGCTGTTTGCAAAACCAACGATGCGCGGGTCGTCCAGTTGAGCGAGTTTATTGAGAAAGTCCATCTCTTGGTCTGTTTTCTTGCCACTGCCCATCGCCCAGAGTGCTGTGGCATACTCGGCTTTGTGAGGTGTTTCGTCGATAAATTTGTAAAAGTTATCTTTAGTCAATGCCTCGTCGGATGTAGCCGAACCAACTAAAGATAAACCCAAATAAGCATCAGTCGCAGACGGACCTTTGAGGTCTTTTTTGAAAGCAGCTTTGGCTTTTTCATGATCGTTATTGGCAAAATGTTTCCAACCGTCGGACGGGTCGGGATTATCTGCCCAAGCAGTGTTCATCGTCAGGATTGCCACGAAAAATAAGGCAGCAATGCGTTGTAGTGTGTTTAAATACAGGTTGGGGCTGTTGGGAGCAACAGCGAAAGGAGTGTTAATTTTCATCTTCTACTTTTTACTGGTTTTGAAATTGTTTGAAAGGTTAAGTGCATAAGTAGTTTTTGTAATGGTAATGATAAATGATTGATACTTAGTTTATGTTTGTTGAAAATTAGAATAATTATGTTTTTTTAGTTTGAAAATTATCATTTATCAATTGTTGAGAGAAATTATGATAGAGCAGTAATTCGTTTGTGGTTGATAATTAAACAGTGCAAAGATGTATGAAAGTTCATCAAACTGACCACTTTTTTCGATTATCTGCACTAAATATCCTCCTAACAATAAAGTTACGATTAAAAAGTGGAAATTAGAAATGAATGTTATTTTTGAGAATAGTTTAAATCAGTTAAAAATAAAATGCGAATAGCCCAAGCTGCGACGAATCGCAACTTGAGCTATGTTCCTTTGGAGTATTGCTCATCCCTTAATTTAAAAACGGATCGCTCCATTTCTCGTCTGTGTATACATTTG
>JAHDEO010000683.1 GCA_020628725.1 Saprospiraceae bacterium | reverse complement strand
TGGTTTTTTTGCTTAATTCAGAATATGTTTAAATTTATAAATCTACCCCAACGATTCCGTGATAAGTTGCATTTGAAAAGAAGTCTTCACAAAGTGAGGGATTATTACCATCACATATGGTATTGCGATCACAATCCATTGGATTTACGGCTATATCTGCACAATAATTATCCAACATATAATACTGTTTATTCTGAAATGTATATTGATGAACAAAAAATGTACAACCCAATTCCTGCCCGGTGTATGATACCATATCTAAATCGGTTAACATTTCATCAAGACAATCTACAGTGACTTCTTCTTGATAACAACTTGCACATAAAAGTAAGGCAATGAAAATCGGTAATAACTTTTTCATATTTTTTGATTCTGAAAAATGCTTCACCAAAATAGACCGTTGAAATGAGAAAAATGGTTGGGTGAGACGTAAAACGATTTTGCAAATCGTTCTGCTTGTAGTACATAGCGATTTGCAAAATCGCTTTACATTTATTTGAATCGAATCGCCTTAACAGGGTCAATACGAGTAACCAAATACGAGGGAATAATCAGCACAATTAAGGTAATTAAAAAGGTCCCTAAATTCAACAATAGAATCGTCCAAAGATTCAATTCAACCGGAGCGACGGAGACGTAATACGCTTCTTCGGGCAATTTAATCACCCCAAAATATTTCTGAATCAAGCAAATACCAATTCCCAAAATATTCCCTAATAACAAACCTACACCTATTATATAGGCAGCGTGATATAGGAAAATTCGCCGAATAGACGCACTCGGACTACCCAATGCCTTCAAAACACCAATCATATTCGTCCGTTCCAAAATCAAAATCATCAGTGCGGTCGTCATATTCACAATCGACACGATAATCATTAGAATGAGAATCAGCCGCTCGTTGACATCCTGTAAATTGAGCCAATTGAAAATGCCCGGATAAACGTCTTTGATGCTTTGACACATCAATTCCGGTCCAAGCACATGGAAATAAATGTATTCATCAAACACATCCAAATCCCGAATATCATCCAAAAAGACCTCAAAACCCGACACCTCATCTTCTGCCCAACCATTGAGTTGTTGGATACGGCGAATGTCGATAATAGCGAATTTTTTATCGTATTCCTCCAAGCCTGTTTTGTAAATGCCTTTGACTTTGAAGAGGCGTTGAATCCTATCGCCTGACTCTACGAAGTGGACGGTAAATTTATCATTGACTTTGAGTTTGAGTCGTTTAGCCGTAGATTCTGAGACGAGAATACCGCGCGAAGCCGTGCTGTCATTCAATTCCAAAATCTCGCCATCCACGATATAGTCCTCCATAAACGACCAATCGTAGTCCTTGCCGATACCTTTTAAAATGATGCCTTCGAGCTGGTCTTTTGCCTTGATGATGCCCGCTTTGTTGGCAAACATCTGTACGTGATGCACACCGCCATGCGTGACGGCTTCGTGGTCACCAAGTAATATTGTACTAAACCCTTCGCGCTTGCGGTAAGGCGTGCGTTCAATGTCGTTCAGCCTGACGGCTTCCTTATATCCGGTATAA
>JAHDEO010000277.1 GCA_020628725.1 Saprospiraceae bacterium | reverse complement strand
TTCGGATTTCGCCTTTGGTATCATTCCAATATTTAGGTAAGACTTTGAAACCCGTAGAACGGAACACACGTTTTTTGTCGTGACGAAAAATAAAGCAGATTGTCTGGGGCTTGTTTGATTCCTTATTTCGTAGATTGAATTTTATCGTTGCCATAAGTCAGAAATGAGTAGTGAGAAAATCGCAAGGCAAATATAAGGAAATAAGACCTACCAAAAAAGAGTGCGTCGTTTTTGTGACGCTTTTTTCTTTATTAGTTGTTATCTCATTTTATCGGATTTAATCGCATATTGATTGTAAGTCGTTGATTTGCAGTTAAATTTGTAGTCATTTGGGGCATTTTGCGCGACTTCGGGAAACGTAGTAAATACGTGGGTTCAAGTCCTCTGCCTACCTCCAATATAATGATGCAATGCTTAAATGCGAATGAATGAATTTTTGAATGAATGAATCTGGCAAGGTGATATTACAATATCGGAATGGGGCATAAAAAAAACCGCCCCACAAATCATTGAGTTGGGAGCGGTCCACACTATGAGAACACCATCTTTATTCCGATGTTACTCGGAACTTTATTTTTTTATTTCTGCGGTTATTATTCTATTTGCATTTATCGTGCCAACTTTTTTTTAGGCTGCTATGCAAGAACACTTATCGTTAGGCATATACCGTGCCAAAAAATGTTTTGGAAAGATTTTTTTTATAAAAAAATATGCCTGCCACAGGTGCGTGACAGACATATTTTTCATTTTATTTGGTTGATTTTCAGGTAAATAAAATATTTTTTCGAAAAATGAAAATTATTCAAAATCAAAAGCATTTTGAACATTATTCATTACTGCGGTAGCAGCAGCAGGATTATTATTAGGACGTGAAAATAAATTATTAGCGAGGTCATAATTCTCAAAAAACTTCGCTACGTCAAATTCAAGATGCATCTCGAAATTCTCTTTATCAATCATTTGGTCGGTGTCTAATTCAATGCGCTTAAGGTTATCATTGAAACCGCAATGGATAGACATCGTCTCTTCCGGAATGTCTTCAAATGTACCATTGCCATCAACATCCACAGCACCTTCAATCACGAGAAATTTGTAACCCATTGTCCAATTCCAGTGTTGGAAATATGATGTTTCCCCTACGTCCATGAAACGATAAAATTCCTCTGTTTTTTATTGTGTCTTCAAGCGGACTTTAATTCCAGATTCCAATTTTTACATGTTTCAGCCACATTTTATTGGGATTTGGTACTTGTTTTTTGGAATTTGCTCAAGTTGCGGATTTATCTGCGACTTGAGTTACTATATGGATTGCTTTTTTATTTGTAAATTTACCCTTCAATAAGAGGTCAGAAGTCAGACCGCTTTGCTTTCAGGTGTCAGATAGATTTTATGTTTAGTGCAAATTATTATCTGACCTCTGACTTCTGACAATAAAATGTTCTGACTTCTGGACTATATACTAAAAACCATTATCAAGGATGAAAAAATCGTACTTATTAATTATATTATTTGCTTTTTTTTCAAATATAATTATTGCACAACAAGATAGTTATAAATGGAAAATTGGATTGCACGCGGGTGGCATGGGCTATGTTGGCGACTTGAATACGCGCATAATCAATCCGCAAACGCAATGGCTGGCAGACCCGATGGCTAATATGAATCCTTCTTTTGGATTGAGCCTCGAATATGCACCGGGCGCAAATTTTGGTTTGAGAGCCTTGTGGAGTAGAGGGCAATTTACGACTAATGACCGTATTGTTAGTTTTCAAAATGTCCTTCAAACGGATGAACTCAGCTTTAACCGTGGACTCAATGCTCGTACCAATATTCAAGACCTAAATCTTATCGGTACAATTTATTTACAACGTAAGAATCCAAATAAGAAAAGAAGCCTCGCGCCATATCTGATGATTGGTGCCGGGGTTACGAATTTTGAGGTCTATGGCGATTTATTTTTCAATAATGACAATCGCTACTATTACTGGAGTGATTTTACGGTGAGGTCGCACCCGGAAGGCAGCCCGCAACCGGAAGAGATGGAAAGTATCATCCTACAAGATGGTGATTATGAAACCAATCTCACTGAATTACAAACTGAGAATAAAGCCTACGAAACTACCGTTGGAAATATTCCTATAGGTTTAGGCTTCAAATGGCGATTGGGTGACAAATTGAGCCTCAATTTTGAAACACTATGGCATTATACATTCACAGATTATTTGGACGATGTAAGTGGTGTTTATGTCATTGATTTTGATAATCCATCTGCTTTACAATCCTATGCCTCAAATCCAACAGGTAACCAAAATGATTGGCGTGGACGCGATGAAGACCGTTTTAATGATGTTTATAGTTTCAATACTATTTCATTGAATTACAGTTTTGGATATAGAAAAGATGCACCACGTAATATTGACGAAATTGCCTACGGAGACGATACACGAACTATCAAGGAAATGACAATTATCACTGTGAATGAAGAAGGTGATACATTGAGAATTGAACAACAAGTACGTGAAGATGATGCCAAAGAAACCGCGCGTTTGGATGAATTGGGTGATGAGAAAAAAGCAATAGATGATGAAATCGCTTTGTTGGAAGAGCAACTTCGTGAAGCAGGTGAATTGCCCGAAGAGCCTGTTACGGAAGTTGAGGTAGAAATGCCCGAAGCACCGATTGATGTAGTAGTAGAACCTGAAACAACCATTACGGATACAAATGTAGAATTGCCTGAAACACCCGATGCAGGTGGCGTTGTCACGGAGCCAGAAGTTGAAATTATAACAGAAGACGGACGTCCTGCTCGCCCCGCCCGACCTGATATGAGTCTTGGTGAGGAAACAGAGGTTGAAGAAGTGGTTATAGAAGTAGAAACACCGGACGTAGAGGTAGAAGTGCCTGATGCAGAGGTAGAAGTTCCCGAAACCCGTATGAGCCGCCGCGAGCGCAGGCGTAATCGCAATAAGGTCAATGAAGATATTGTTATCGAACAGCCGGAAGAGCCTTCTGTCCAAATTGTTGTTGGTGATGATATCGAAATAAAATTGTCAGAAGAGGAAGTAGAGGTAGAACAGCCGGAGCCACCTGTCGTGGAGGTAGAGGTAGAAATGCCTGAGACGCCGGAAGTAGAGGTAGAAGTAGAAACACCTGAACCACCTGTTGTAGCGGTTGAAGTAGAAACGCCTGAGGCGCCGGAAGTTGAAATTGAAATAGAGCAACCTGAAACGCCTGTTGTTGAAGTAGAAGTAGAAACACCCGAAGCACCGGAGGTAGAAGTGGAAGTCGAGCAACCGGAAGCACCTACCGTAGCGGTTGAGGTAGAAACACCTGAAACGCCGGAAGTAGAGGTGGAAGTAGAAACACCGGATGTAGTAGCTATCGAAACGGAGATGCCCGAAGCAGAAGAAGCACCTAAAAAGCCACTTACACGCCGCGACCGCAGACGTATGCGCCGCAATCCGCCGGATGTCAATAAGGATATTGGTATAGACAGCGAAGCAGCGAAAGTTTCGGAAGAAGTCATGGCATCAGTTCCTCAGGAGCCTGTCGAAGAAGTTGTAGAAGAGGTGGGAACACCTGAAATTGCAGTAGAAGAAACCAGTCAAGAAATCGCGACAGAAACAGAAGTGGAACAACCAAAACCTTCCTCACGTCCTACACGCGAAGGCGCGCTCGATCCGAAAATCACCACGCCATCAACTGTCACCTTCAATACTTTAGATGAAGTGCGTTCGACTTACGCCGGATTTTATATACCGTTTGAAGATGAGGCATATTATGTAACGAAAGAATTGTATGCAGAATTGGATGCGGTTGTTCGTACGATGAACAGTTTCCCTTCATTGCGTGTGACTTTGCAGGGGCATACTTCTGAACAGGAAGGTGTTAGCTTTGTACATCAAGATATTACGCGAAAGCGTGTCCACTATTTACAGAATTATTTGGTAACGAAAGGTGTTTCCTTGAATCGTATTCGCCTTAATTTCTTCGATGATATTGCCAATATCAACGAAGCAAATAAACAGCAGGTAGATGTGATTTTTGAATAAATTTTCGAGTTGATGAGTTGTCGAGTTGATGAGTTGTCGAGTTGATGAGTTTTCGTTTTCGCTATGCGAAAAATTCATCAACTCATCAATTCGTCAACTCGTAATAACCCTCAAAGCTTTCTCCAGTAAAGTAAATTCTACAGGCGTACCGCCGAGAAATTCTCCATCAACTTCTACCAATATTGGCTCACCGTTCGCAGCTTCTACGCGGATAGATTTGGCGTGGTATAAATCTACTTTTGGGTGTTGACCTGCTCTACCATTATATAATATAGGAGTGGCGCGAATCACTTCGGGCTTGCTCAGGTTTCGTGCGAGTGTGAGCGCGAACTGACCATCATCGGGAATAGAGTGGGGGACAAGCTGCATACCGCCGCCGGAATAGCGACATATGCCGATATTTATCAAGTAATAATTGTCTTCGTCCGTTTTCCCATCAAAAAAAACACGTCCGCGAGGTGCAATAAAATCACGCAAGCAACTGAATACCAAATATAAATACAAGATTTTATTACTGGCTAAAATTCCTCTTTCATCAGAAGCTTTCGTGACAATAGCATCGTAAGACATGCCCGCGACATTCATAAAATAACGCTCTTTTTGCTGTCCGTCATCGGTGTAAGTGACCAAGCCTACATCTTGTAAGGTCGTATTTCCGGCTTTGATAAGTTGGATGGCTTTGCGGGTATTTTTCGGAATTTTGTGGGTGCGAATCCAGTCATTACCCGTACCAAAGGGAATGACGCCATAAGTGACCTCACCTGCCGACGCGCCACTTTGCATGATGCCATTGAGTATTTCATTATTCGTACCGTCACCGCCTACGCCAATGATACGACGACAGCCTTGCTCAATGATTGTACAAGCAATATTGGTCGCATCACCACGCGCGGAAGACATCGTATAATCAAATTCAATACCCGCTTCCTGCAATAGACGACTAATACGTTCCCATCGCTTCCCTGCCCGACCATTGCCGGCAGCCGGATTGAGGATAACATGCCAAGGATTCATAATTAAAGTTCAAGTACAAGTGTCAAGCACAAGTATAAATTGAAGGGCAAACAAATGTATGTTTTTTTGTGCTTATGCAGAAATATTAATGCGATAATGATGAAATGCTATAATGCGACAATAAAAAATATTGTAGCATTAACGCATTATCGCATTGTAGCATTTTTACCTATCTTTACGCTATGACAGTGACGCAAATACTACTTTTCTTGCTCGCTATTTTTCCGGGTTTGTTGATTAGTTATCTGATTTACAGAATGGATAAATACGAGAAAGAACCCTGGTGGCAACTCGCCATTTGCTTTGCTTTGGGGGCTGCGTTGGTGTGGGTTGCGTATCACGTTGAACGATGGTTGGGGCAGAGTGCGTATATGATGACGGTGGATATGCCGAGCATTGTGTTTCTGTTTTTGGATGCATTTATTGTGGTCGGATTCACAGAGGAATTCTTGAAATTTGTGGCAGTCCGGGGTTATATTTTTCGGGAAGAAGCCTTCAATGAACCAATGGATGGTATCGTGTATACGGTACTGGTAGCGATGGGTTTTGCTACTGCCGAAAATATACAATATGTCATGGATGGCGGTTGGGAAACGGGCTTGGTACGGATGTTTACGGCAGTACCAGCACATGGAATGTTGGCGGTGATTATGGGCTATTTTATTGGTATTGCTAAATTTGATGTGTATGACCGCCCGCGCATGTATTTTCGCGGGATAGCATTGGCGGTGTTGGGACACGGGGCGTATGATTTTTTCATTCTACAACAATACTATCCTGCATTGGGAATGCTGGCTTTGGTATTGTTGGTTGTGGGGTATCGCTTGTCCTATAAATTGATACGATTACATCAAGAGGAATCGCCATTTAAATGATTAATTCATAGTTAGCAGTTTATAGAAAAATATGATTTGGACTGCATTTTACATTTTTCTGCGAACTATGAACCGTTGCGGACTTTAGCAGTAAATTGTGAATAACAGATTTCGAGGGATGAATTGCAGGTTTCAGGGGTTGAGATAGAAGAATAGCCTTGAATTACATCTTCTTATGCAACGATTTTATTGACAAATACATCTCTCTATAAAATGGATATTCCATCAATCCATTTACACAACACTATTTTTTCACCAAAACACTAAACAATAATTACAAAAAAGTTATCAAACAGCACTCCTTCTGAGGCTGAATCGAAGCCAATCTAAGTTTTAAATAATTCTCCGACAACCTTGGTATCAGTCAATTTTATATTGATTCCTATTTTTTAGAATTATTCATATTTTAAATAAAATTATTTTAACTAATTATAATGTGCATGTAGTTAATTAACAAGTAATTTTGTTTAAACAAACTCACATACCTATGCGATGTATTCATTTAATCTGTTTGATTTCCTTCCAGTTGATTTCAAACGCTTTATTTGCTAATAATGACATTGTTCCTTATTACGAAGAAGCTCCACTGATTAACCATTTAAATTCCATCAACAAACAATGGAATAATCAAAAAGACATACCTGCTGATTTATTTACTATACCCATGAAATTTAATACCGATGATGAACGTATTCAATTACATCTTAAATTAGTAGAATCCATTCTCGGCGAGCGTACCTGTAACCACCTAACTATCCAGCAATTTATCAACCGAAAGAAAAACCTTAAATCTCTAACGACCTATTGGCAAGAAGGTCAATTTCCGATAAATACCCGCCACTTGCACCGTCAACCTTACTTTATTGATGATTATGGGACGGCTTGCGCGGTCGGGCATTTGCTGCTGACAAGTGGTGAAGAGCGACTCGCGTATCACATTTCCGATGTTCAAAATTATGCTTATATCCACGAAATGAATTATCCTGAATTGGATGAATGGGCGGTGGAAAATGGTTTTACGGAAGATGAGCTGGCTTGGATACAGCCTGCGTATGACGAACGTATTTGCTATTATACCGATGAATTTGCGAATGTTCCTCAATATAGTGATGCAGTCCAGCCATTGAGTCAACAAGAAATAAAAACAATGGCCGAGATACCCGGACATGGTATATTGTTTGGCGGTAGCTTTTTGCAATATGACTCGGATAATGATACACAAACGGCTGCTATTTTTGGTTATCATAATAATAGTCATGTTAGTTATGGTAATTCGATTCAAGGTACGGTATATGATATCGAATACTACAACGGGCGGATTTATGTTGCGGGTGATTTTGTATTAGCCGGAACAAATTTTTATAACATTGCTTACTGGAACGATACAGATTGGGTAGGTATTCAGACAGGAGATATGGGCGGTATCATCAAAGATATGGTAGTATATGATTGTCAACTTTATGTCGGAGGTGATTTTACTTCGGTAGATGGCAATAATATCGCTAACCTCATAACATGGAATGGTGCGACTTGGGCAACGACATCACAGGATTGTACCGGACAAACCACGCAACAACTACAAGTTAATGGAGCCGTCAATACTTTTGAAGTGTACCATGAAAAACTCGCTATTGGTGGTGATTTTACGCAAGTTATAGGGCATTCAACTCCAGTCGAAGGCTTGATTTTTTGGGATAATTTGAGTGTGGAATTTCTCTCAACACACGGCAGTATGTCCTCTGTCAATAATTTGGAAACATACGAGAGTGTATTGGTAGTTGGTCACGATAATTTATGCGTCTATCGTGATGGTCAATGGTATTATCCCGGAGATTGGGTGTATCAGGGTGAATTTGACTTCGGGTCTCCTTTTGATTGGGAAGTTAATGAATGGCAGATACCTCAAATAACGGGAATAAATGATATTTTTTATGACCCTGCCATTGATTTTTCCGATCATGACTTATTTGAGTTCAATAACTTAATCATTAGTGCCAACAATCAAGTATACGCTATTAATAGTAAACAATTTGCTATTATACCTACACATTACACTTCCACCAACTATACTTTAACGACAGATGGAGTGGTTTCAACTATTGGAGTATTTGATGCGTTTGCGGGACCCGTTTTTGCAGGAAATTTCAATAATATAGATATTTCCGGCAGCTTGGTTTCTCCGAGTAGATGTGTTGTACTTTCGTATGAAGCGAACAAACTATTTACCTTAGATAGGTTTGTTCTTCTTCCCATCGAACTCGCCGAGTTCACCGTAAAATCCGACGACAACAAAACTGCCCAACTTGCATGGACCAGCCTTACCGAAAACAACAGCTCACATTACGAAATAGAAAGAAGGACAGACAATGAAGACTTTGCATATGTAGGCGCAGTTGCCGCCGCAGGCGAATCTCTGGAGGAAATTAATTACACTTACGAAGATGACATTTCAAAAGTCAGTGGCAACTACGTCTACTATCGCCTCAAAATGGTGGATAAAGACGGTAGCTACGAATATTCGGAAGTACGTTCTCTAAAATTGGAGACAATAGATACAGGCATTTCCATTGCACCAAACCCCGCTGTAGATGTAGTAGAATTAAGCATGAAAATGGAAAGAGGCGGCGATGTTAATGTCCACATTTACGATATGCAAGGACGACAATTATGTGCATATCAATGGACGTATAATGACGATACTATCGTGAGAGAACGCCTTGATGTAGGTCATCTGGCAGCAGGGCTTTATCTTGTAGAAGTCGTCTCTCCGCATGAACGCAAGACGATGAAATTAGACGTATTGAGATAAGAACTGCGAAAACTTAATCTCAGGCATTGAAAAATGCCTGAGATTTTTTCTATTTCATAAGAGTTTGATAGTTAATTTGTTTCAATAGGAATGAAATATTTTTTGATACAATAAAATGAAAAATATGAAACAGATTTGTCTACACATATTACTTCTTCAATTCTTCTCCATTATTTTATTTGCCGATAATGATATTGTCTATTACTATGAAGAAGCCCCATTAATCGATCACTTAAATTCCATCAATAAAGAATGGTACAAACAAAAAGACATACCGACAGACTTACTGACCATCCCCATGAAATTTAATACAGATGAAGAACGGATTCAGTTACACCTTAAATTAGTAGAATCCATTCTCAAAAAACGTTCTTCCGACCATTTGACCATTCAACAATTTACCAATCGCAAGAAAAACCTTAAATCATTAGTCGAATATTGGCAAGAAGGACAATTTCCGATTAATACCCGTCATCCACATCGTCAACCTTATTTTATTGATGATTTTGGGACGGCTTGTGCGGTCGGGCATTTGTTGTTGACAAGCGGTGAGGAACAACTTGCGCATCACATTTCTGACATTCAAAATTATGCTTATATCCATGAAATGAATTATGCTGAATTGGATAGATGGGCAACTGAAAATGGTTTCACGAAAGATGAATTGGCTTGGATCCAGCCGGGGTATTTTTTTTCATGGATTTGTTATATTGTGGAAGAAGTATATGAAATTCCAGAGTATAGTGATGAAAATCAGCCACTTAGTCAGCAAGAAATAAAGACAATGATGACTTTGCCTGATGAAAGTATGATGGTAGTTGGGGGTAACTTTTTACATTATGATTCAGCTACGGAGACTCAAACAACTTCTGTTTTTGGCTATGATGGTGATAATTATATCAGCTTTGGTAATTCGATTCAAGGAACGGTGTATGATATTGAATACTACGATGGACGAATTTATG
>JAHDEO010000276.1 GCA_020628725.1 Saprospiraceae bacterium | reverse complement strand
CATAGCAGGGCTACGGAACTACTTTTTTGTGTTTTTTAGAAGGAAAAAGAACAAGCATAACTGTCGAAGTTATTTTGTTTCTTTCACTAAGTAGTAAGAGTTGAATAATGGTCATTTTTGAGTAGTGTATTTTTTCGTTAGGCGAAACTCATTTTGAGAATTATAACGAGTTATGTGACGAAAAATAGTTGAAGTATAACGGAAAAAGACACACTCAAAATCGACTATTATTTGACTTTTACTACTTCATGTCACAAAAATACAAAAAAGGGTGCACCAAATCAAGTGGTACACCCTTTTACACTGTTCCTTCGACGTTAATTGGTCAAACAATAAGTCTTCTTTTTTAGTGAGACTATGCTTGCTTGATATCCGTCATGTTTGTTGTATCTAATCGAAGTATTATTGATTAGAGGCTACAGGCTTGTTTTTCCCCTAAACTGCCTGTCGTTTTTATGAGCTAATGGTTTTTGATGTTAAAAATTGTTTTGGCGTTAGCATTTTCTTGACGTTAAGGTTGCTTTGACGTTAATGGTTATTTTGACGTTAATATCGTTTCTGACGTTAGCGTTTTTCTGACTTTATAGTTACTCTGGCGTTAAGGCGTTTCTGACGTTATTGTTATTTCTGGTGTTAATGTTGTCTCTGACGTTATGGTTATTAAGGTGTTGTGTGTTTTGGCGTTAAGAATGTGAATTAGCCTTTTGGTTCATAATTGATTTAATGGTTACATGTTTTTACGAGGTGCATTACAATGTTTAGGCGTTAATACCATCACTTGTGATGAGTTTCGTTTCTATAGGAATTTGTGATGATGATGTTTCTGCCGGAGTTTTGATTTTCGTAGTTGATAGATTACCTCCCGGTGTATTTTGTGCGAATGTGTTTTCAGAGCAAAAGAACATTAGGGCAATCAGAGTAATTCCGCTTAGTAAGTTTTTCATGATTTTTATTTTGATAGTAAAGTGTGATAACAAATTGCATACAATTTGAAAAAACCAAATTTCAAATCCCAAGTTCCAACTGATACTACATTGTATTTTTATTGGATTTTGGAATTTGTTATTTGGAATTTTACTGTTGTTTGCAATTGACGATACAAAGATGCAGGGCTTTTGCCCCCTTACCAACTACAAAAAATCACACTTTCCGCAAAAATCACCTCAAAAACCTGTTGTTTGTAGATTGTTTGTTTCCTTTAAATGATTGATTATCAATGATAAAGTGCGAAAAAAGGAACGGCTTTTTTATTGAAAAATCCGCTTTTTTACCCCTGTTTTTAGGCTGAAAATCAGTGAAAAAAGCTTCTTTATTGTCGCCTTAAAAAGGATGCGCCATTCTTTAATGGCACATCCTATCTCTGCCTTTATGGTGTTAATTGGTCAAACAATAAATTCTTTTGGTAACAAGGGAATGACATTTGAACCAGTTAATGTTTCGTCGTTACTTATTTTGTGATGACCATTTGTTTGGTGGCTATGATACGACCATCTACCGTCAGGGTGTAGCTGTAAGTTCCTGCGGTGAGGGTAGTAGCTTGAAGCGTTCTCCGTCCTTTGTTCCGGGTTAAGTGAATATTCAGAGGGCGTTTTTTATGGAACAAAGCACGATGAACAAGGCACTTAATGATTAATGTGTGTTAAATCGTCAATTTTCAATTTCAGCTGCAACTTTGATACGAACGTTCGTTTGTGTTTTTGAAGTCATGTTTGTATTTAAGGTTAATGTGTTTTTCTGTGCTAATGTATTTTTCCGGGTTAACGTGTTTTTCTGTGCTAATGTATTTTTTGTGCTAATATTGAATTTTGAGGTTGCAGTTGATTTTGAGATTAAAGTTGAAGTTGCCGTTATTTGCAATTGACGATACAAAGATGCGGGGCTTCCACCGCCTTACCAACTACAAAAAATCGCATTTTCCACGCATTTTACATGAAGAATATGCGTAATGTAATTATTTGAATTATTTTCAAATAACTGAATATTAGATTTTTAAGAAAATGAATAAAATGACTTTATGAAAAAATAATTCCTTGATTTATTCTTGTTTTTTCGGATAAAAAGCAGGCAAATAATTCAAAAAAAGGTATGATGAAGTCAATTTGATAGGAAATTGAAAATCATTAGGGATGATGAGAGAATGTAAATTTATTTTGTCATCATCCCTATAACAACGAAAAAATAACCTCTATTCAATAAATAAAAAGTACAAAAATCACGTACTTTGCCCCCGTTCTAATTTTGAATTTTGAATGTCAAATTTTAAATGAAAAATCATTCACTCATTTGGCATAAATAATATAATCCGGATTGCGAATTATGGGTTTTGAGTTAACTAACTCGCAACCCGCAACCCGCAACCCGCAACTCGCTAACATGGCAAAAATTCTCATCAACGACGGCATACACCTCGATGGACAAGAAATGCTCGAAAATGCCGGACACGAAGTACATACCACCAAAATTCCGCAGGACGAACTTCCTGCTAAACTTCCCGGATACGACGCGATATGCGTGCGAAGTGCCACCAAAGTCCGTGCTGACCTCATCGACCAATGCCCCAATTTGAAAATTATCGGACGCGGCGGCGTAGGACTTGACAATATTGACGTTGACCACGCCACAGGCAAGGGCATCCACGTCATCAATACGCCGGCAGCTTCTTCGCAGGCAGTGGCAGAGTTGGCTATCGGGCAGGTATTTTCACTCGCTCGCTTCCTCTACGATGCCGATAGAAAGATGCCCGGACAAGGCGCAACCGACTTCAAAGCACTCAAAAAAAGCTATGCCGGAGGTGTAGAACTTCGCGGTAAGACACTGGGAATCATAGGTTTTGGACGTATTGGGCAAGAAGTAGCACGTATTGCACTTGGCATTGGTATGGAAGTGATACCCGTAGATATGGCATTCGATGAGATGCGAATAGAGGTAGATATTTTCCGTGCGCGCAATGCTTCACTCACCCTCACACTACCTACGGCAGAGATGGATGAGATGCTTGCCGAAGCTGATTTTATCACCATCCACGTACCCTTCAAAACAGGTGGTAAAGCCCTCATCGGTGCAGAAGAAATTGCCAAAATGAAAGACGGTGTTCGTCTCATCAATACGGCGCGTGGCGGTGCTATCGACGAAGATGCGCTACTCGCTGCTCTCGAAAGCGGTAAAGTAGCCGGAGCAGCTCTCGATGTTTTTGAAAATGAACCCACGCCACGTAAAGAAATTCTCGAACATTCGCGCATTGCGCTTTCACCACACATAGGCGCATCTACAAAAGAGGCACAACGCAAAATTGGTTTGCTACTTGCTACACAGATTATTGACCTGCTAAAGTAAGTTTAAGTTTAAGTCTAAGATTAAGTTTAAAAATAATTTTCAAACTTAATCTTAAACTTAGACTTAATCTTAAACTTAAACTTATGAACATCACGACTTTCAAAGCAACGTTGCCCGATTTGAAAAAAATCGAGGACACTGATTGGTTTTTTGCTCAGGCAAAGGAGTATTTTCCGCAATTTATAAAGGAAGGATATTTCAAAGAAGCAGGACAAGAAGACGTAATGATTATACAGCGAGTGAAAAATTCGCAAGGTGACTTTGTCGGCTTGATTGCTTGTACGGATATTAAGGATTATTTAGCAGGAAAAATCGTGCGCCACGAGCGCACCCTCGAAGAAAAAGAACGCAAAATGATGGCACTCACCAAAGAACGAAATGCCATGATAAAACCCACGATGCTCACTTACCTTAAAATTGAAGAAATCACAGAATTACTACTCAAATACGCCGAAAAATATCCTGCTTATCATCAAATTAATTTCTTAGGAGAACAGCATAGTTTTCATATCGTTGACAAAGAAAAACACACCAAAAAACTTGCCCGAATGTTTAAAAAACACCTTCCGAAAGTGTATATCGCCGATGGGCATCATCGCTTTGCCACCGCCGCGAATTTGTATAAAGAAAATCCGGAAAGACGCTACTTTTTATCTGCCCTATTTGGTTCCGACCAATTGGAAATCAATGAGTTCAATCGAATTGTAGAAACACTCAATGGTTACGCGCCAAAAGAATTTCTCGCTCAATTGGAAAAGAAATTTGACATCATACCGCTCTCCAAACCACGCAAGCCACAGCGCATCCACGAAATCGTGATGCACCTTGCCCAAGATTGGTATGCCCTACGCCTCAAAGAAGAAGAAATTGAAAAACTCACCAAACATTCTCCTGCCGAAACATTGGATGTCAGCATCCTGAATCGCCTGGTCATCAAAGACATTTTGGGCATCAAAGATGTCCGTTCGGATGCACGAGTCAGGTATGTCGAAGGCACTAAAGGCATTGATGAAATTCAAAGGAAAGTCGGCAAAAAAGAAAAGCGCGTAGGCTTCATCCTCTATCCTATTAAAGGTAAAAGTTTTATCACCGTCTCTGATGGCGGCGAGACACTTCCACCCAAATCCACCTTCTTCACACCACGTATGCGAAACGGATTTATTGTGCAAAGGTTTTGACGAATTGTCGAGTTGACGAGTTGATGAATTGACGACAACTCGTGAACTCATCAACTCAACAACTCGTTATACTATCATGGATGCGAATGAATTATTAAAATTATCCGAACGTCATCCTATCGTATTATTTGACGGGGTGTGTAATTTGTGTGATGGTTTTGTACAATTTGTGATGAAACGGGATAAAACGGGTGCTTTTCGGTTTGCGCCACTTCAATCAGAGGCAGGGCGTGTGCTATTACGTCATTTTAATTTGGATGAAAATGCGATGGATACAGTCGTTTTGATAGAAAACGGCGCGATACACACCAAATCCACCGCAGCATTGCGGACAGCACGAAATATTGGTGGCGTGTGGGGATTGGCATATGCCTTTATCATTTTACCAAAATTTATACGAAATAGCGTTTATGATTTTATTGCTAAAAATCGTTATCGTTGGTTTGGTAAAAAAGACGCTTGTATGATACCTACGCCGGAGGTTAGGGCGAGATTTCTCCAGTAAAATCCTAAAATTAAGCACATCAAAAATCAAACGTCATTCCGCACCCCGATGCGGAATCTTTTGGGCGCAAGAGAGCGATTTTAAATTGAAGCTCCTATTTGACATCATGCCAAGACTCGGCAGATTCCAAATCAAATTTGGAATGACGTGCTGCTTTAAAGATTTTTGCCTTTCTCATTTAAGGATAATTCCGCTACCTTTATTCGTTTAAGATGAATTTGTGATGATGTATATATTGTAAAACGAATCACGAATCACCAATTAAGGAACGTGGCAAAAATAACTTTACCAACTTGGCTGCTTCTTTTGCACTTATTTTTCGCCTTGAAATCAGTTATTTATCCCGATAAACGCCTTCTTTCAAGACAAAAACTAAGCACAAAATAACCTACCCAAGTTGATAAACTTATTTATGCCACGTTCCTAACGAATCACGAGACATAGAATGAAAATTACCATATTGACTATTGGTACGCGCGGCGATGTGCAACCTATGGTAGCTTTGGGCGCGGGCTTGCGAACGGCAGGACATGAAGTGAAAGTAGCCACTCATTTAAATTACGAAAAACTGGTACGTTCTTACGAGTTAGACTATGCACCTGTAGTGGGCAATGTCAATGAGGTCATGCAATCCGACGAAGTGCGTGCGGTGCTAAATAAAGGCGGTAATCCTTTCAGGCTTTTCAGCGAAATGCGAAAAGCTGCCTTGCCGCTTGTAGAAGATGCGATTAATGAAAAATGGGCAGCGTGTCAGGGAACGGAGTTGATAGTCGCATCGGCACTCAGTGTTTACATGGGCTTTTTTATTGCTCAAAAACTGGATGTTCCGTGGGTGATGGCTTCCGTAAATCCCGCAGGAGAAACCACTGAATTTCATAATCTTATTTTTGCCCGCTACCCTGATTGGATGCCTTTCGGACGCAAGACATATAACTGGCTTTCGCATGTCATGGTCAGTCAATTGGTCTGGAAAACACAACGCCCGACCATGAGCGAAGCATGGGAAAAGATTTTTGGCGACACCTTACCAAAGAAAGAACCCCTCAAGGCATCTTTCAAAGAAAAAGAACCATTATTATTGTACGGTTATAGCCCTGCGGCACTGCCCAAACCTGCTGAATGGGCTGATTTTATGCACGTCACGGGCTATTGGTTTTTGCCTGAGAAAGATACCGATTGGCAGCCTTCCGATGAATTATTGTCATTTATTGAAACAGGTGAAACACCGCTTTACGTAGGCTTTGGCAGCATGAACGACCCTAAGCAAAGCGATTTATACAAAACGGTGTTGCAAGCATTAGAAGCTACCAAGCAACGCGCAGTTTTACTTTGTAAGCCGGAAGAAATAGAAGGAATTGAGTTGGGTGAACATGTTTTTCCTATTGATTACGCGCCTTTTGATTGGTTATTTCCAAAAATGAAAGCGGTACTGCATCATGGAGGTGTAGGGACGATAGCATTAGGTTTGAAAGCGGGTGTGCCCAATATAGTGGTGAGTTTCATTAGTGACCAAAGATTCTGGTCTGAACATCTGCATCGAACAGGCGTCATGCCCAAACCCATTCCCCGCAAAAAAGTAACCTTAGAAGCACTAACTACAGCTATTAATGAGGCAGTGTATAATCAAGAACTTCGACAAAAAGCTATTGAAATAGGGGAGAGGGTAAGCGCAGAAAATGGAGTGGATAATGCGGTGGTTGCTATTGAAAATTATATGAAAAATAATGGTTAATCATTTAATTTTCGCTTCGCGAAAATCATATTTCATGTGAAAAAAATATCAATAATTCATGGGGAAACTGGCATTTGTGCTTAAAGTTGTTTAACTTTAATTAACCAATAGCTTAATCGGGCGGCACTCAAAACTTGTATAGAAATCATTCAAAGTGATAATGGACGCAAAGTTATCTTCGTATGTCTGGATGATGTTAAGGAAATTTTTAAGCAGATTTTGATAAAGCGTGAAGAAAAGTTTTACTTGATTTTACGCTCTGTTTTTCGTGACTATACTAACAAAAATATCTATGAAAAATATTCAAACTATGAAGGAACGGCTGTTTTTAAACTATCTAAAGGAAAGGAAAATCTAAGAATTTACTGCAAGGTAGAGGAGTTCAAAGATGATGAAAATGACATTGAAGTAGAATACATTACACTTGTTAAATTACATCATAAGAAAGACCAAAAATTATCCAAAAAAGAAATTAATATTCTTAGAGCAATTCAAAATAACGAATATGAATATAAAAGATGGCATCAACCGGATTAGGGATTTATTTGAGGAAAAAAGTTTTGAGGTAGAGGTAGGACGCGAAACGAGTTTACTTGCACTATGCTTTCTCAGCGAAATAGAAAAAGCTGCTGATACACAAGGCATTACCCGTAAAGAACTCGCCGAAAGAGTAGGTACATCACCGAGTTATATCACACAAATTTTTAGAGGAAATAAAACACCTAATCTAAAAATACTCACGGCAATGGGTTTGGCAGTCGGACGCAAATTCGATATCAGGGCAGTCATTAGTGTGGAGGAAAGCCGACGTGATTTGAGTAAGTCCAAAGCTTATCCAACACCGAAAGATGAGGCTATGATATTGCGAGACGATGGCGAATGAATTGGATTTACTTCCGATTCTTTGAAATTTTGATAATATACGCTCTCATTTCATCTCTCAACTTGTCATCTTCTATATAGCCTTCCAAGTAATGTAATGGGGCTTTCTCATCATTTTCATCAAATGGGTTTGCTCCTTCTTTAATCAAAAAGTCCAACAGTTTTTTTGCTTTGGGTATGTGTGATGTCTTGTCGTTTTTATGTAACCAACCAATATGCGCGACCAAATACCCGAAAGCACTGCTTCGAAATGAAATACCGTCGTTGATTTCTGCCCCATTGTCTAATAATAAGCCAATCATATATCTATTAAAATTACAAATAGCATGTGATAGACAATCTTCGGTTACTTTAACACCTTTTTTGATTAAAAACTCGACCAATTCGACATTATTCAATTTACAGACTCTATCAAATAGATGTATTTCATAGCCATTGAATGGATAGGGATAATCCAACAGTATTTGCTTAGTTTCTACAAGATGAATAAACTCATCGTTTCGGTTTTCACCAATTATTTGATTTAATAATTTGTCATTGGAATAATCTTGTGAAGGTTTTGTATCGTAAATAGGGTGGGGAACAAACATGGTTTTAGCTACCTCATCATAATCAAGATTTGGAATCCTTCCGGCATCCTCAGATATCAAATTTGAACCATAATAACCAATCATAGCCTCACCACAGTCTATAATTCTATCTTTATGAAGGTAAAACCCAATGCCATGTTCAGGGTCCCATTCACATTCACAAGAAAAACCAGTGTATGATATACCGTCTTTACTAAGGGTATTTACATAAATTTTTGTGATGTAAAATTCTTTTAGCAAATCAGCGGTAGATGCTAAGTTAGGAAGATAATCGCCATAAATTTCTTGATAATCACTATCAGAATTGATGTGATTTAAAAAGGAGGATAAAATTTGTTCTTGATGATTAATGATGTAAGTTATAGCTTGATACTGTTCTGTAGTTGGTGTATATTCATTGTTTGGAATCTCATCTTCGAATTCAATTTCAACTTTTTCTTTAGGATTCAATAACTTGAAATCATAGCTTGTTCCCCAGAAACCATCCCATTCGTATATCTCCATAATTTTTAATGGCGATTAATTTGTTTAAGATTATGTTACACCAAAATACTACGATATTGATACCCCAAAATAATCATTAAAATAGCAAGGTGAGTCAATTCTGCCGCCGTAATATTTTTAATGCGAGTAAGCGCAGCAGCCGATAAAATCCCAAGTGGCATAGCCACCAAAAGAAGATGTTCGGTAGTAATTCCTAATTGAAAGGTAATAGAGAAAATGCTAATGATTAGAATCCAATAGAGTAAGCTATAATTCTTCTGCGCTTGTGCACTGGTGCGAGTATTGAGATTACCTGATGCTACAGCGAAGCCGATAATTGCCAATACAGTGACAGCAGGTTTGAGATAATCCCAAAAATCGCGGCGTGTGAGAAAGTCTTTGATACCGAAGTTGTTATGGAATTGTCTTTGCAAAAACTCAGGGAAAGCATCCGTCAGAAAAAAGCCTGTACCCGTAAGGAAGTAAGGAATCAGAAAGCCGATAAACAGAATCAGGTAATCCTTAAAATTAGAACTTCGTAACATCAACATCCCCACAATTCCTAATAACAAAAACACACCCACAGGCAAGTAACACAAACTCCCCACTGCCAACCAAAGTCCGACATTAAAGATATTATCTGCACACTTATTTTCCCGATATGTTTTGAATAATTCCCAAACAGCAATAATGAAAAAGGTATTGGCGAGCAACACAGGATTCAAGCCCGGTGTATAGTGGAAAAAGCCCATCACCAGAATGTAACCCACCGCAGGAAGATAGGTGGGGTCGGGCTGCATCTTATAGCGATTGACGATGTAATTAACCAATAAAGCCTGCCCCACAATATGCAAATACGCCAACAATTTTGACCAACCGCCCCACGAGGTTACATGATGCATTATCCACTCTCCCAGTACACCCGACGGCACAGGAGGCTGCTTCGCCATTGGCAAAACAAGGAGGTGAGAATACAACAAAAGCGCGTACAAAGCCACAAAAAACATGGTGTACGGCTG
>JAHDEO010000275.1 GCA_020628725.1 Saprospiraceae bacterium | reverse complement strand
GTCAGAAATTGCTTTACCAAACATTATCATCAAATTTTGTTAATAAATATATGGCAAAGGTATTAGCAAAGTAATTCCCAAACTTATCCGTTTTACTGAAATATGTATCTATTTTACTGATTGGTTCATCTAATGCAAAAAAGACAACCATTCCACATCATTATCAATACAGACCTTCAACTTAATTTTAAAGCATTTCAACAATTCTTCCGGCTCATCGTAGTAGGCACCACAAAGACCATCTTCGGGTTCGATGATGTTGATTTTGCCTAATTCATCATATAAATAGCGGATTTCTTTTTTTGAAAATGAGCTGATGACCGGAAAATCGCCGATTTCGGGAATGTCAAATATCCTTTCTGTCTCCCAGAATCGCTGCATGGTGAATTTACAACCGTTTTGTTCCAAAAGCGCGTTAGCTTGTTTAAAAATAGTTCCCGAATAAAAAATATCTTGTCCCTCTGACAAGAAAATCCCCATTGTATCACAAATCGCCATCAAGGCATATCCGTATGCGTAGCCTCCTTCGTTAAGCCCTGTATCCGGCTTAGATTTTAGAAGTCCAAACAATCGCTTTTTCTCTTCCCTGTCTTCGGGTTTGATATAATTGAAGATGATGTCTTCCAAACATCTATCATACAATCCCTCATCGTCTTGGTCGGCATAGACCTCGTACATGTTGGATTTTTTAACCCAATCCAATAGGTTTTGGTCTTTAGAACCAAAAACACTTTTTAACTTTTTGATGTCTATGGCAAATGGTTGTGCTGCGTATCCCATGTGTTCTGCTGATTTGATGTTTAATATGAACCCGGACGCACAATGCCATCTTCATCCGGGACATAAGCATGAATTGTGATGTCTTCATTGAACCAATCTTGGTCTTCAATTATTATTATCTCATTACCAAACTCATCTTCTATCGCTTCTTCAAATTCTTCCTCATTGGCAACGAATGCAGACCATTGAGAATTATCTTTCTCTTTCCCAATCGCCACCCAATCAACCTTTTTCATTTCGTTAATTTTTGATTTAACTTCTTTTATAAAATGGTCATTTACAATACCGCTTTTAATTATCGTGAATTTATTCTTGAATAAGGTGAGCAATTCTTTATTTATTCTTGTTTTTAGAAATTCGTCAAATTCCTTTTCTGATTTTATGTGATAAAATTCTTTGTTAGCCGAGTATCTCGTAAAGATGATAAGATGAGAATTTTCCTTTAATATTTTAAGTGCATTCTTTTTGAAATCAGGATGTGTTGTATTTTCTCTTTCTAATTGAGTTTTGATGTCTTCTTTCATATTTCTCGTTTCTAATGTTTTCTAAAATTACACAAAAAATGAATCAATGAATGACCTCAAAAGGAAAAATATTTACTCATTTACTCATTTACTCATCTACTCATTCCTTAACTTTGCGCGCAAATAATTTTGCATGAGTAAAGCGCAACGCACTCCCGCCCTCCTTCTCCTCGAAGACGGCACAGTATTTCACGGCAAAGCTGCCGGAAAAATCGGCACCACCACCGGCGAAGTCTGTTTCAATACTGGCATGACGGGCTATCAGGAAATATTTACCGACCCATCATATTACGGTCAACTCTTGGTCACGACCAATGCCCACATCGGCAATTACGGCATCAAAGACACCGAAGCTGAGTCGAAAGACATCAAAATCGCGGGTTTGATCTGTAAAAATTTCACCAACGAATATTCCCGCCCACTCGCCGATAATGCCATTCAGGATTATTTCGAACGCGAAAACATGGTCGCCATTTCCGACGTGGATACCCGCGCACTCGTGCGACACATCCGCAACAAAGGCGCGATGAATGCCATCATTTCTTCCGAAACCACCGACATCGACCAACTCAAACGCCAGCTCGCCGAAGTACCGCCGATGGAAGGCTTGGAACTCGCCTCTACCGTCAGCACGGAACAAGCCTACGCACTCGGCGACCCGCACGCGAGCCACCGCGTAGCCGTCTTGGATTTTGGTACTAAGCAGAATATTTTGCGATGTTTTACGGCGCGCGATTGTTATGTCAAAGTCTTTCCTGCACGCACGGATTTTGAAGAATTGAAAGCTTGGAATCCTGACGGTTATTTCCTCTCCAATGGTCCGGGCGACCCCGCTTCGATGGATTATGCGGTAGAGACGGTCAAGGAAATTTTGAAGGAAAATAAACCACTTTTTGGTATCTGTCTGGGGCATCAACTGCTGGCATTGGCGATGGATATTCCTACCTACAAAATGCACAATGGACACAGAGGTATCAATCATCCCGTCAAAAATCTCATTACGGGAAAATGCGAAATCACCAGCCAAAATCACGGCTTCGGAGTGAGTCCCGATGCGATTGATAAAAATCTGGCCAAAGTAGAAATCACCCACAAAAATCTGAATGACAATACGATAGAAGGCATCCGTGCAAAAGGTGGCAAAGCCTTTTCCGTACAATATCACCCCGAAGCTGCGCCCGGTCCGCATGATTCGCGGTATTTGTTTGATGATTTTGTGGAGTTGATGAATGGGTGAAATCATAGATTTTCACAAAATAAAAAATACCAAAATCAACTCTAATTCCAAAAGTAAATCGTCATTCCAAACTCGATTTGGAATCTGTTGCGTCTTGGCACGGTGTCAGACAAGTAGCCTTAGTTTAAAATCACTCTCTTGCGCCCAAAATCCCAATAGCTATCGTGGATGAATCCAGTTCAGAATGACGGTTCCTTTTAAGGTGTCCGGCATTTTTTATTTTTGTCGTATATTCACGCTGATGATATGTAGCGCGAACTCTTACAGGCGATTTTAGCTCACAGGGTTGAAACCCTGCACTTTTGTGATGTACATATTAGATTCGCAAAAGCGGTGGGTTTCACCCCACCGTACATCGTAAACAATAATAAAATGTACAATCTACCATATTTCAAAGAAAAAAATCCTCAAGTCATTAAGGAATTTATTGACCAACATCCCTTTGCCTTTATAACAGGCTGCAACGCAAAGCATGAACCTGTGGCGACACAAGTTCCGGTATTTATCGAAGAGCAGGATGGAAAGCAAATTTTGCGGGGTCACATTATGAAAAATAACGACCACCATATCGCTTTTCAACAGAATGAAAATGTGTTGGTCGTTTTCACAGGTCGGCATACATATGTGAGCGCAACTTGGTACACAGACCCACATACGGCATCCACATGGAACTATATGAGTGTACATGTCAAAGGCAAAATTCGTTTTTTGGGTGAAGCAGGATTAGTAGAAGTGCTCCGAAAGACTGCCCTTTATTTTGAAAATGACAACCATCAATCCACCACGACCTTTGACAATCTACCCGAAGAATATACGCGGCGATTGATGCGTGCAATAGTGGCATTTGAAATAGAAATCATTGAAATGGACAATGTGTTTAAATTGAGCCAAAACAGGGATTACGAAAGCTATCAAAACATCATCAAGCAACTCCGCGAGCAAGACGCGGACGGGCAATTTATCGCTGATGAAATGGAGAAAAGGACGAAGGAGTTATTTCCTGATAGTTGATTTATGCTTCTGAATAAAAACCTTCGCGCACCTTTTTTTCCTAAAGGGCTACGGTTTGAACACAAGTCGCATTAAGGAATAATACCATTTTAAATAATCGATGTCGTAAATAAAAATGAGCAGATTTTGTTGATAGTCGAGGCGAAAAACACAGGCATAGCCAACGTTACGGCGAGTATTTTTAACGAAGAATATCGGCAAAATGACACCTGTTAAGCCAATCACCGAACCGCTCTGTGCATTTAGCGCAAGACTGGTAGAGCATGAAAACCTTTGGCTTTACCACCTTGTAGCAGACCAAGTCGATGGAAGTCTTTGATGCGTTTACCACGCTTAATTAAGTTGAAAGATGTGCTGTCACCCAGAGACAAGACTTCAGTGTCAGATAAATCTGTGATACATTCACAATTCATTCTTATGACTTCCTGTATTTCAACGCTTTCGTTGCCGTAAAAGCGATAGAAACTTCTGGCTTGCGCTGAATCATCGGTAATTTGCTGAACACAAATGGATTGTTCAACATCTATTTGTTCAGATAGTTCTTGGTAAACATTATACAAACGCTTGTCATTAAAGGCGTGGCGTTTGCGGCTAATTCCAGTTTTAACCTTGTATTCTTTATTGTATATGCTAATAGGACGAAACTTGTATCCCATAACAACACAATAGATGAAAATATTTCGGAATTGACCATTTAGTGGTTCAGAATATTTACGACTATAATTATCCCGAAGGGATTAAATATTTATAGCTAAAAATGAGTGAATTACATTCGACTCCATTGGAGTCGCACAGTTTTTTTTTATCAATTTTTCTATAAATATTCCACCAACTTCGCGGTGAACCAATAAATGGATAATTCCGTTTTTGCATTAACTTCAACACAATTTTTATTGAATTTTCATGGAACGAAAAAAGAAGATTATTGTCGTCGATTATGACCCGAAATGGGCAGAACAGTTTGCTGAATTACGTGATTTGCTATTGCGTTATGTAAATGAGAAAGACATTATTCGTATAGAACATGTCGGCAGCACTTCCGTAGTTGGTTTGAAAGCCAAGCCTATCATTGACCTTGACATCATCGTAGTAGATGAGGAATGCATGAAAAAAGTCATTACTCAACTCGCTCAATTGGGTTACGAACACATTGGCGATTTAGGTGTCACGGGCAGAGAAGCTTTTAAACGTCCGGCTGAAAACATCCTCACTGATGGTACGGGACGTAAGTGGTTTCAACATCACTTGTATGTCTGCCAAACGGGAAGTGTCGGATTGCGAAATCATATCGCCTTACGCGACCATTTGCGCCAACACCCTGAAAAAGTAGTGGAATATGGCAATCTAAAACAAGATTTAGCCGAAAAACATCCCTACGATATTGACGCCTATATTGAAGGAAAAACGGATTTCATTACGAATATTTTGAATAAAATGGGATTGAGTGAAAAAGACCTTTCAATTATTCGAAGAGATAACGAAACGACATAGAAAATCTCAAAATCACTCAATCAAAAATCCCCTATACCTTATTCTATCACAATCCGTCGAATCACCTTTTCATCACCACTGCTTAATTGCAAAAGATAAGTCCCGGAAGCCAAGCCGCGTAAATCTACTAAACGACTGTAATCACCGGGTTTTTGGTCATTGAAATTTTGCTCAATCTCTGCCTTGCCTATCGAATTATAAATATACAAAGAGACATTCCCGGTTTCCTGCAAAGCATAGTGAATGCGCAGCAAATTCGATTCAGGATTCAACTCCAATTCGTAATAATCCGACCACGGCGTCATTTGCACGGAACGCGTAGCCGAGAAGCGTGAAGTCGTGTTATTAGAACCATATTTTACGCGATAAAATACCTTTGGCGAATTCAGAAATAATGCGCCTTTATCCGTAAAAGTATATTTCTTTTCTTCTTTAGAAGGGTCAGCACTTGGTCTGACATCTATCTGATAAAAATTCTCTCCATCCAATGAGCGTTGAAGCTCAATAAACATCACTTCCGTCTCATTTTTTGCCTGCACCATAAAATGCACGACATCACCTTTTACTTGTGTCGTGAAATTTTGCACAGCATTGATATACGTAGGTTTGGGCGGTGGTGGCGGTGGCGGTGTTTTCTTAACTGTTGGTGGATAAGACCGAATTATCGTCACCTTCTCTTCTTCTTTGGGCGCACCCTTTTTGACCGTAGACAGTGGTGGATAAATAGTCGTTGACGGACTCTCCTTAACAGGCGGCGGAGTCTTGGCGACAGATGTTGTCTCCGTTGGTTCCGGTTTTGGTTCGGGCTTCGGGATTGGCTTTGGCTTGGGTTTTGGTTTTTCGACTTTTGGTGGAAGTAGCGGGTCCGGGTTGTCCCATTCCATCGCGGTGCTGGTCGGTGCAATGTAAATCACGCCGCCATTGCTTGGTGTCCAGATGTCCAAATTACTTGGTGGCGTAAAAACATCTCCCGGATAAACAGCACCGACACTACTTGCATTATCCGTTTTTACGGTACGTACTTCGACACCATTAATATCGACAAACATCCATTTGAATTGATTGAATCTGCCGCTATTGCGTGTCCATGCCTTGTTGTCATCATTCGGACGAAGGGGCGCGCCCCAACAGCCTTCACCTACGTAGACCGTACCATTAATATCATCTCGAATAAAGCCTTCATCACTACCCGGTTCCGTCGAAGGACGGATGGGCCAAGTCGTTTTTACGGTATGTGCATCGCATTCTACCACTAAATCCACACCGTATTCATAGAAAAGCGTTGCCCATGAATTGCGCTGCTTGTCTTTCTCTGATTTGCGGCGAGTATGCGGGCGAATTGGATGGTGATAATGCGCCATTTTCCAAGTAACATCTGTATGCTGTCGCAAATCAGACTCAAGCCATGCGGCTTGGTTGCCTCCTGCCGCTATCATCGAATTGAGGGTGTAAATTCGTAGTAAACTTCCGCCAATCGTGAATGCATAATGCACGTGTCGATTGGGCGCATCAAAGAGTTTAACCAAAGTTTCATTCGAGTATTCGTGGTTTCCACGCGCAGCGATGATGGGCGTTATTCGCCCGTCTTCAGAAATCGTCAATTGCCAATCCTCAAACCACTGGGGCCACTGCGTTGCGTTGTCACTTGCCGTCATATCTCCTGCAAACATCACGCAATTTGCGCGTAATTTGGATACCAGTAGATTGGCATTGCGTCGAGAATCACGATTATTACGCGAATCACCACCGGCAATGATAGATATACGTTCGTAAGGATTGTCGGGCGCAGTCGTGAAAAACATACGCCGACTGACGCCTTCACTATCTTTAATCACAAAATAATAGGTCGTACTCGGCTGCAAGCCTTTGAGTCGCGCAAAATGATTGTTCATCCCTTTTGAAACAATGCTCTTATCAGCTTTTTGAGCATTGGCATAAGCCTGCCAGTCGCCACCGTAATCTTGTACATCGTAATAAATCACAGGATTGGTACCGGAAATCTGATTCCATCCCACCGTCATCATAGTAGCAGGGTCTGCATTCCAAATGCAGCGGTATTTATCTGTTTTTGCAAAAATATTTTCTGCGAAAAACAGGGACAAAAGGATGAATAAAAGTCTTGAAAAATATTTCATGTGATTTATCTATGAAACAGTAAGGTATTTGTAATATTAAGCAGTATGTGGAAGTATAAGTTTAAGCCTAAGTTTAAGTTTAAATAAACAATTCGCTTTCAACGAATTACCACAACTAAAAGTGTCGCTTAGTTCAGTATAACCATTTACTGCTTATCATTCATAATGGGGTACGTGAAGTTCTTTAATTCTATGTTTTTCCTAATAAAAACAAAAAAAATATTCACTTATGCTTAAAATTTTAATTCAATAGCAATTTCACTTCCGAATACCCCACGACCTCAACTGTTAGCGTATTTTACGCATTTTAAAAAATTAAACGTGATAATTATTTCTTTTTAAAAAGAACAATTTAATTAGATTACATTATGACATAAAAATGTGATGATGTAACAAAAAACTATACCAAACAGTATAATTTAAGAGTATGTTTAAATTTTCTACTTCCTGAAATTCAATATTTTGCGAACTTGACTTTACATCAAATCAGTTGTTTATCTCGATAAACGCCTTCTTTGATGCCTCGTCAAAACCGCAATCTATTGAATTTCAGTTCGTACAAATTTTTAAACATACTCTAAAGAAAATAAATAGCAAACGACAAAGTTAAGGACTTTTATAGGATTTGAATGTCTACAACCTTAGTCAAAATTTAAATTTAGGTAAAAATGCGTGTCGTAGTAAGTATTTTTTTCATTTGAAATAGCGATTTTTGACTATCTTAGTGTCAGATTGGTAAAAAATGCCTACTTTGGATGGAATTTTTTGAATTAGTCTGCGACATAAATTATTAGTATCGGACTATCAATCATTTAAATTATGACAAAAATTTTGTGGCAAACGGTAGGAGTGTTTGCAGTGGTGTTGGTGATAAGTTTTGCTTCTTGTACAACAGATAGCTGTACAGAATGTACAGGTGTGACAGGCTCGAGTATGCAAACTTTTGATACGCTTATTTGTATTGACCAGTTTGATTCGCGTAGCGATTATGATGATAGAGTTGCGGTGTATGAATCGCTCGGTGGAAGTTGTATAGAACAATAATTAACTCAAGTTCACGGTTTAATTGCAATTTTAGTTAACAAATATGTAGTTTTGCTATTTCGGATTTCTTACTTCATAGGAGTAACTTATCTCATATAAAAACGTCTCAAAAAACGTCTGATTCAAATCGTTATCGAAATCAATTTGAATCCATCCAAGTTACAAATGCTAAAGAACTCAAGTTGCCACCAACTTGAAATGTTCCCGAAGACAAACTCCAAATTGGAATTTGGTATTTGGAATTGGACATTACAAACGCAAGTTTGTTTTACCCAAGCATCGTTATCAAAATAAAACATGCTCGAACGAATCAAGAATATCGGTTTGTACCAACTTGTCGTCGGTTTGCTGCTCGTAATGGGGACAGTGTTCAGTGTGTATACACCTGACGTCTTCCTTTTCCGAATGGGCGCACGATTTGCTGTGCAGTTCATGTTTTTGTGCTTGTTGTTGGGCTTTTTGTTTCTTTTCTTGCGTTCTACCAACCTGATGTTTGTCAGTTTTACGGCTTGCGCTTTGATGTGTATTTTCCTCAAAGGCTCCTTCCACGATACCGAACAAGCTGCTTTTTATCCTAAACTTAATGGCGAACCTTACTTCAAAGTTGCTCATTTCAATGTAGGTTCTACCGGACAAGCACCGCCTAATCTAATACAAACTATTCTTGATACGGATGCCGATCTTGTAGCCATTCAAGAGTTGACTTTTGATTGGAATCAGTTTTTACAAACAAGTTTGAGAGAGAAATATCCGCATTCGGAGTCGATTGTGCGTTTAGATTTTCGTGGCTTGGCAGTTTATTCTAAATATCCCCTGACACAGATTGATACTTTTCATTTTGAAGATACGCCCAATATTTTTGGCAGAGTAAAGATTGACGACGAGCGCGAAGATGTATTTTTCGTTTATGCGAATACCGAACCGCCCGTCAATAGAAGTGCATATGACAAAATTCGCCGGCACTTGATGTATATTGCGGATATTGTGAAAAAACCGGACGCACCTGTGCTCACGCTTGGTTCGTACAACGTTGTTCCTTGGTCATATGAACTCAAATCATTCCGTACCTTGACCGGACTTTGCAACGGACGCCGCGATTTCAGTCCTACGCTGATTACTTCTACTAAATTACTTCAAGTTCCCACCGACCATATACTTCATTCCCACGAACTCGAATGTGTTGACTTCGAACCGCTCTCAGATTCGGGTGGTGACTACATTGGAGTGATGGGCGAATTTCAGTACAAACCCGGTTATGCTCAAGGCTCGGTTAGATAGTTTTAAGTATGCCTTCAAAGGTATTGCTGACCTTTTTCGCCATACGCCCAATGCGCGGATTCATCTCTTTGCTTCTTGTTGTGTTGTGATAGCAGGTTTCTTTTTTGGGATCACTCGCATAGAATGGTGTATACTCATCCTTTGTATTGCCCTCGTACTCGCCGCCGAAGCTGCCAATACCGCCATCGAATATCTCACCGACCTCGTCTCGCCCGATTATCATAAATTAGC
>JAHDEO010000274.1 GCA_020628725.1 Saprospiraceae bacterium | reverse complement strand
CGCGAAGATGTTAATGATGTGATAGCCAATCCTATTCTAACTGAAAGCAAAGATTTTATGATGTATCATCACGGAATTACAGTTGAGTATGGAGAATACGATAGAGTTGGTTTTACGATTGTAGATACCAAAAGTAATGAGGCGGTTTTTGATGATTGGGACGAAAATAATAGCTACCACAACGTAAGCGGGATTCACTTTTTTGATGCGGGAGAAAAGCACCAATTATATACTTTCCAATTGCAAGCTAAGAATGAAAAAATGATGGAACAATGCAGAACCATCAGCAAATACATCAACTTCCAAACAAGGGAAGTCAGAACGACTTGTTTACCTGAAGGTGAATTGCATCGAAATACAGACCACCAATATATCTATGAAAATTTAGCTATCGACATACAACAATTTTAGAGGGATTAAACCAACGGATACTTCAATTGTTGAGCTTATGTTTGTAATGTACTTATGAAGTAATTTATTTATAAAATAATCCTTACATTCGCACACAAAAATGACTACAACACAACGACACTATACACCACAACACTATAATCATGGAATACAGAAGATTAGGAAAATCAGGCTTGCAGGTCAGTACACTCTCATTTGGTTCGTGGCTGACTTTTGGCGCACAAATCGGCGATGATGTAGCCGAAAAACTCATGATAATGGCATATGATAATGGCGTCAATTTCTTTGACAATGCAGAAGTCTATGCACACGGAAAATCGGAAGTCGTCATGGGTAATATCTTGAAAAAAACGGGTTGGTCACGCGATACATTTGTCGTGTCGAGCAAGGTGTTTTGGGGCGGTAAATTGCCGAACCAAAGCGGTCTGAGTCGCAAGCATATAACAGAGGCGTGTCATGCCGCGTTGAAGCGATTGCAGGTCGATTATTTGGATTTGTACTTTTGCCATCGACCGGATAAAAATACGCCGATATTGGAAAGTGTTCGTGCGATGAACACTTTGATTGAGCAGGGAAAAATATTGTATTGGGGAACGTCAGAGTGGAGCGCGCAAGAAATCATGGAAGCCCACATGGCTGCCGAAAAATACGGACTCATCGGACCAACGATGGAACAGCCGCAATACAACATGTTTCACCGTGATAAATTTGAGGTGGAATATGCACAAATTTACAAAACGGTAGGCTTGGGAACGACGATTTGGTCGCCGCTTGCGTCGGGCGTTTTATCGGGTAAGTATAATGATAAATTCCCGGAAGGCACACGCCTTACCAATGAAGGTATGGAGTGGCTCAAAGAGCGTTCACTCACCGAAGACCGTGTGGTGAAGACCCGTGAACTCACCAAAATAGCTAACGAAATCGGCACGACAATGCCGAAAATGGCAGTCGCTTGGTGTGCTAAAAATCCGAATGTGAGTACTGTAATTCTCGGTGCATCGAAATCGCACCATTTGGAAGAGACTTTGACTTCTTTGGATGTATTGCCGCTGTTGACGGATGAGGTGATGGAGAAAATAGAAGGGGTTTTGGCGAATAAACCTGTTCATCCGCCGTTTTAAGGTAAATCCCAAGTTTCAAATCCCAAATTCCAATTTGATTGTAATTTCTCATTGGAATTTGGAATTTGTTACTTGGAATTTTTATTAATTCAATGTTGCTTAATTAGCTTCTTTGAGTGCTTTCTCCAACCAAGCTAAGCAATCTTCAAAGCTATCAAAACAGTGTTTTTCATCCACCAAGCCGGGTATCAAACTCGCACGCTTGAGCATATCTTCCGGTTGTCCGTGCAAACCTACAAATGCTACATTAATATCCAATGCTTGCAAATCCTGAACCGCATCTTCCATCGCATACAAGCCCGATTGGTCTATATATGGCACTTTATCCATACGCATAACCACGACTTTGATGTCCGGCAAAGCCTTGACCATATCCTGAAAGCGTGAAGCGAAACCAAAGAATAATGGTCCGTCAAGGTGTTTGATATACACTTGCTCGCCATATTTTTCGAGCGTATCGCCCTCGTCTGACCAAGTCACCTCGCGAGAGAATTCTTTGAGTGGTGCAGTCTGAGTACGGTCTTCTACTACGTCCGAAATTTTCTTCATAAACAGGAGAGATGCGAGAATCATACCCACAGCTACCGCTTCGACCAAACCGACAAATACCGTCAAAATAATCACCAAGAACATCACAACAACCTCCGGATTAGGCATTTGTGGGATGGCTCGTAGACCTTTGTAATCCATTACACCGATACCAACCGTCACCAAAATACCCGCCAATACTGCCGCCGGAATTTGAGAAGCCAATGGTCCGAGTACCAATAAGATGGTCAACAACAAAAGTCCCGCAATCATACCTGAAAGGCGCGTTTTACCACCCGATTCGATATTTACAACAGTACGAATCGTAGCACCTGCACCCGGGATACCACCAAATAACGCCGCAATTGAATTACCAACACCTTGCCCGAAGAGTTCCCTGTCAGGATTGTGTTTCGTTTTGGTGAGATTATCGGCTACAATCGAAGTCAGCAAAGAGTCAATCACACCTAAAAGAGCCAGAGATATGGCATAAGGCAAGAAAGGAATGATAATACTAAGGTCGAAGCCCGTAAATATATCTAAATATGGAACGGGGAAGCCACTCGGTATCTCACCGATTGTCCGATAACCACCTCTACCTAGTATTAAAAATGCACCCAGCGTTACCGCAAGCAAAGCCACCAATGTACTCGGCACAGCTTTCGTAATCCGTTTGAAACCATATATTATGAAAATCGTCAGCAGCCCCAGTATGAGGTCAATCCAATTAATATTTCTCAATGCTGTCGGAAGCACCTTGAGTGCCCCGATGACACCCGACGCCGAACCACCTGCCAACGCCTTTGCTTCATCTTGTATCATGTCAGGTGTAATAGCACCTGCCCGTTTGATGGTTTCTTGAAAATCTTCCAAGACGAGAATGCCTTCGCCGGCTTCCTCTTTCAAGATTCTTTCCAACATCACTTCCTCTGCCTGTGGTTTAAATGAATCTACATAAGCTGTATCTTCTTTGGCATAATATCCCAACATTGGCAATATCTGAGTAATCAAAATAATCACCCCGATACCCGTCATAAATCCCGAAACTACAGGATAGGGAATATAGCGAATATATTGCCCGACCTTCATGAAACCAAGCCCAACCTGTATCAAGCCCGCAAGCAAAAAGACCATCAAAATAGCCGGAAGTGCCTGCTCTAAATTACCATTATTTGCCGCAACAATACCCGCAATAACGACCATACTTACTGCCGTCATCGGCGCAGTAGGACCTGAAATCTGTGTATTCGTACCACCAAATAAAGCGGCGAAAAAACTAATAAATATCGCCCCGTACAATCCCGCTGCAGCACCCATACCGGATTGCAAACCGAACGCCAGAGCCAGAGGCAAAGCAACAATACCTGCTGTAATACCCCCGAATAAATCTCCCCTAAAGTGGGAAAAATCAAAGCCTAATTTTTTTAACATGTTTATTCTTTTTGTTCTAAAACTTATACATCCAAAACGCAAGTTTTGTATGCAAGTGAGGTTATCCGTATGATTTTAGTTAGATGAGTGAGTATCGCGATTATTGTCACGATACACTATGAATTTAAAGTGAAAGTGTGTTTGACAACATATGAATAGATTTTATGTGTTAAAAATAACAAAATGCGATATGGATTATTTACTCATTTTGTCATCTACTCATTGTCAGGAGAGTAATTCGGGAGGTGGGGTTTCAATTTCTTGGAAATGATTATAACGAAAATTTTTGAAATTAAAATGCCTTAATTCTTTAGGAGAAAGCGAATACTCAATATCATTCACATCACTGCGAATTTTTTCTGTTTTTTCTTCTTTTTCCTTTTTCTTTTCTTCCTCTTTTTCTTCTGCGTCTTTATCTTCTTTTGAATCACATAAATGCTCAATACCTATTTTTTCTGCAAAATAATAAGGCAGCACAGAAGAACTCACCAAGCTGAATAAAATCAGTATGAGAAATCCCTTTGATAATAGTGTGCATGTAAGGCTTTGATTCATCAGAAAGTTAGAACATTACGGGTATAGAAAGGTTTAAAGACTATTTGAAAAAGGCTCGACAAAAGTACGTTTAAACTTGCTAAATTTTCATTATTTACCCATAAATTAAATCTAATGCCTTCGCCAAATTATGAATTATGAATTTTGAATAATGAATGAATTTAAATTTTATTTCGTTTTAATTGATAATTAATAAATTACAAATTATGTAATTTTTACTATTTGTAATTTTTCATTCATAATTCATAATTGGTGAATATATTACTGCAAGTCTTTTGCTATTTACCCATTACTTAACACAAAAATATCCTCCAAATCAAGCAAGTGAACCCAAAAAGCCATACCTTTGCACTCTTTTTGAATAAAACAGGGCTTTTGGTAGAGGATTCATCACTAAAAACCATCCACCATCAACCGTCCACCGTTTACCGCAAGATTTATATGATTCGCAATATCGCTATTATCGCTCACGTTGACCATGGCAAGACCACACTCGTCGATAAACTCCTGCACGCAGGGGAAGTTTTCGGCGCACACGAAAAGCCGGGTGAACTTATCATGGACAACAATGATTTGGAGCGCGAGCGCGGCATTACCATTGTTTCCAAAAATGCGTCGATGACCTACAAAGGCGTGAAAATCAACATTATTGATACGCCCGGTCACAGCGACTTTGGAGGAGAAGTAGAGCGCGTGCTGAATATGGCAGACGGCGTATTGCTACTCGTAGATGCCTTTGAAGGACCCATGCCGCAAACCCGATTCGTGACCCAAAAAGCGCTCGAATTGGGACTAAAACCTATCGTCGTCATCAATAAGGTCGATAAAGAAAACTGCAAACCCGATGAGGTGCAAGAGGCAGTATTCGACCTCATGTTTAACTTAGACGCGACAGAAGAACAACTTGACTTTCCGACCATCTATGGTTCTGCGAAGTTTGGCTGGATGAATACCGATTGGCAGGAACAAACCGATAATATCACCCCATTAATGGATGCCATTATCGAACACATCCCCGAACCAAAAGTCGAAGAAGGTACTACACAAATGCTTATCACTTCATTGGATTTCTCGTCTTTCGTAGGGCGTATCGCTATCGGGCGTTTGCATCGCGGTACATTGAAAGCGAAACAGCGAGTTTCTCTAATGAAAAAAGACGGTACGATTACCAAGAGTAACATTCGTGGTTTGTACACATTTGATGGGATGAATAAGGTAGAAGCAGAGGAAGTAAAAGCCGGAGATATTTGCGCCATGTATGGTGTTGAAGGTTTTGAAATTGGTGATACGATTGCGGATGCCGAAGCACCCGAAGCTCTACCGTCAATTGCCATCGACGAGCCAACGATGAGCATGTTGTTTACGATTAATGATTCACCGTTTTTCGGAAAAGAAGGTAAATTTGTTACTTCACGTCACATTCGCGAGCGTCTCGAAAAAGAACTGGAAAAGAACCTCGCCTTGCGTGTAGAATCTACAGATTCGGCAGATTCATTTCGTGTATATGGACGCGGTGTATTGCACCTTTCTGTCCTAATTGAGACAATGCGTCGTGAAGGATACGAATTGCAAATCGGTCAGCCTCAGGTAATTATCAAAAACATCAACGGCGTAAAACATGAGCCTGTTGAGGAATTGACTTGTGATTTACCGGAAAATGTATCAGGCAAAGTCATTGAAATGGTGACGAAGCGAAAAGGCACAATGCTTTCGATGGAGCCGAAAGGCGATAGAATGTTGTTGCGTTTTGAAATTCCTTCGCGCGGTATCATCGGCTTGCGTACGCAGGTGATTACGGCGACAGCAGGTGAGGCGATTATGACGCACCGCTTTCTCGAATATCAACCACACAAAGGAGAGATTCCTTCACGTCTCAATGGTTCGCTCATTGCGCTCGAAACGGGTAAAGCGATTCCGTTTAGTATCAATAATTTGCAGGATAGAGGCAAGTTTTTCATTCCTGCGAATGTGGAAATTTATGAGGGACAAGTCATCGGCGAAAACAGCCGCCCGAATGATTTGGTCATCAATGTAACAAAGACGAAAAAGCTGACGAATATGCGTTCGGCAGGTGCGGATGATAAAGTGAAACTCGTGCCACCGATAGTTTTCTCATTAGAAGAAGCACTCGAATATATTCAAGATGATGAATATGTAGAGGTAACGCCGGAATCTATCCGCCTCCGCAAGATTTATTTGAAAGAACATGAGCGCAAACGTGCCAAAAATAAAGCATTGGCAGTTTAATGAATTGATAAATAATAATTTAGCATATACTTGAAGGCAGAAAATTTAAACGTTTTCTGCCTTTTTTATGTTGATTCACAATGTGAAATGATTATTTTAGCGTCAAGACTAATATTTCGTTGAAACATTAAAAGCATTTTTAGGTATAATAATTCAAGTTGAGGACAACTTGAAAAATTCCAAAAAACAAATTCCAAATTCCAATTTTAATCTATTTCAATCGAATTTCATTGGAATTTAGTGCTTGGAATTTGGAATTTACTCAAGTTCGCGGTTTATCCGTACTTGAGTTATAATAATATTCGAAGCTGTTTTGGATAAATATGAGTTTTAAAAGTAAGTACATACTGGCAATAGCACTTACAGCGCTTTTGATTATCACGAATCAGATAATTATTCAATATTTTTTAGCACAAAAAAGATATGATGCCAAAGTAATTAATGTGAGTGGCAAACAGCGCATGTTGAGCCAACGATTAACGGGATTAATACATCATTATCATCTGAAAAAAGATACTGAAGTCAGAAAAGACATCCAGAGAGATTTTGAAGAATGGGAAAGTGTGCATTATAATCTAATTAATGGAAATCGAACATTAAACATAAAGAAACTCCCCAAGGATATTAGTATTAAATTAGAAGAAATTACACCCAATATTACTTACGCCAAAGAAACTATAAATAACATTGAAAACCTGAATACAGATGATTTAGAGCAATTTGAAAAGAACCAGAGTCTTTTTTTAAAAGAAATGGATAAAGTGGTCAAAACACTTGAAAAAACATCAGATAAGAAATTAACTACCATTATTATCACCGAAATTATACTGGCTTTATTGACCTTGATAGTGCTTTGCCTTGAAGTGTTATGGGTATTTGTACCGGCAGTTAATCAATTGGCTATTCAAAATAAAAAATTAGAAGATACCAAGAAAGTACTGGAAGATTACGCCTTTATCGCTTCACATGATTTAAGAACACCACTCGCAAATATTCTCGGTTTTTTGGCATTATTTCAAAGAAAAGCAGGGCATAAATTGAATGAAGATGAACTAAAGTATCTTGATTTTATCAACGATGGTACAAGGCGAATGAATCAGACCACCAAAGACCTCTCGTCATATGCGTTGGCTGGCAAAGTGGAAAAAGATAAGGTTGACTTCGGGCAAATTGTACTTGATGTACTTGCCGAGATGGAATTTGATAATAAAATTAAGAGCAGCATAAAAGTAGGACGATTACCTAAAAATATCATTGCTGACAAGGTATTAATGAAATTGATGTTCAAAAATTTAATCTCCAATGCCGTCAAATTCATTCCAAAAAGTAGACAACCGCAAATAGAAATTTCCTCGGAAAAGAAGAAA
The DNA here is from genome assembly GCA_020628725.1 of Saprospiraceae bacterium. Classification (GTDB taxonomy): domain Bacteria; phylum Bacteroidota; class Bacteroidia; order Chitinophagales; family Saprospiraceae; genus JAHDEO01. Next base: position 2,076 of record JAHDEO010000274.1, on the reverse strand, counting down.
GGTGCTTACATGTTCACAGTCAAAGATAACGGTATTGGCATAGCCGATGCTGATAGACAAAAGATATTCAGCATTTTTAGAAGACTACACAACAAAGAAAAATATGACGGAAATGGGGTCGGTTTAGCATTGTGTAAAAGAATCGTAGAAGGACATCAAGGGAAGATTTGGGTACAAAGCGAGGAAGGAAACGGTAGTACTTTCTATTTCACTATACCTATTTAAAACGCAAGCTACATCAGTTAGGAATCATTTCGTCGAAACAAAACCGCACTACATCGAATTATCATTATAAAATTGTAACTTGTCGCTAAATTAATGTGTTAATCAATTAATGCTCCTGATTAATCATTAATCGTTAACCGTTAATCATTATCTAAATGTTCGGAAAAATAAAACAGTTTCTCGGTATAGAGGGCGTCAAAATGCAGGTTATTGTTCCTGATGAAGTGAACAGTAGTACAGGAATTGTAGAGGGAGAAATCGAATTTTCAACGATGAACACCCAACGCATTTCCACCATTACCGTCAAACTCATCGAAAGCTACACACAAGGTCGTCGCAAGGAGAAGCGCACACAAGAATTTGTGTTGGGCGAAACCCTTATTGACGATGCTTTCATGATATATCCCGAGGAAAATGTTATTGTAGAATTTGAATTGCCCTACAAAAAAGTGCAATCAAATATGGATACTATCGCCGATAGTGGCGGTATTACAGGCGGATTGGCAAAATTGGCTAAGAGCGTACGCGGTGCAAAGTCCGAATACCGCATCGAAGCCGAAGCAAAAGTAGCCGGCACTGCCCTCAGTCCATTCGCCAGAACAATAGTAAATTTCATTTGAGTTGCGGGTTACGGGTTACGAGTTACGAGTTACAGGTTATTTTGCTTCGCAAAATATTCTTTTTGCTCCTAACCCGTAACCCGTAACCCGCAACCCGCAACTCAAACACTATGAAGCCCGTTATGCTTGTCCTGAAATATCTTGGAATTGCCCTTTTGCTGTTTCTACTCTATGTCATCATTGCCTTGATACACGGTACGCTCACTGATTTTAAGCCAGATGAAGTCATTAAATTAGAATTGGATAGCTCGTCCAATGAGAAAGTAATTACCGATTCGATATTGACTTTTGCTAATTGGAATGTCGGTTATAGCGGCTTGGGAGCAGAATCCAATTTCTTTTACGATTCGGGCGGATTTTTAACTTCTAAAGGGAAAATGATTCGCGCTCCGCGCAAAAATGTCGAAAAAAATCTCGCGGGCGCATTAGATTTTATTCAGAATAATAAAGCTGATTTTTATCTCTTTCAAGAAGTTGATAAAAAATCAAAACGCAGTTATCGCATCAATACTCATGCGAAATATGCGGAGCAACTACCAAACTACGCTTCTACGTTCGCTGTGAATTACAAATCAGCAAGAGTCCCTTTGCCAGTCCTCGAATTTTGGCGCGTAATGGGTAAAATGGAGAGCGGACTTGGCACTTATTCCCGTTATCAACCTACCGAAACTACGCGCTATCAGTTTCCGGGCAGCTATGGATGGCCCGACCGTATTTTTCACCTTGACAGATGTTTTGCAGCGCATCGTTACCCGACCGCTTCTGGGCAAGAATTAGTTGTTATCAATACACACAATTCTGCTTATGATGATGGCACGATGAAGGCACAACAAATGGAATATCTCAAAAAATACCTCGAAGCAGAATACAATAAAAATAACTACGTGATAGTCGGTGGTGATTGGAATCAATGCCCGCCCGGAGTCGAGTTTGATATGTTCCAATCAGTAGAACCGGGAGACGGCTATTCGCAGATTAATATCAAAGAAGATTACCTGCCACGTGGCTGGCGATGGGCTTACGATACCAAGATACCCACCAATCGCAAACTTACCGATACCTATAAAAAGGGGGAAACGTTTACTACGCTGATTGATTTCTATTTGGTCTCACCCAATGTAGAGGTTCTTGAAGTGCGTGGAATTGATCAAGATTTTCAATTTTCAGACCATCAGCCCGTGATGCTAAAAGTGAAGTTGCGATGAAATTTTAATTGAGAATTGAGAATGAA
>JAHDEO010000273.1 GCA_020628725.1 Saprospiraceae bacterium | reverse complement strand
TAATGGAGATAAAATACACACCTTTGGCTTGATGCGAAATATCAATCAATAACTCACTCTGAACATCACCTTGTTGAATGATTTGACCTGATGTGTTGTGGATTTGATAAGTACCTTCTTTGTCGCTTAGTACTTCAAATGTACCTGCATTTGGATTGGGTAAAATGCTGATGCCGGGGCGGATATATTGCAGGCTCACTGTGTTGGAATATTCAAAATTACCATTGAAATCCAATTGCTTGAGGCGGTAATAGGAAGTCCCGAAAAAAGGATGTTCGTCTCTATATACATAGGTATGCGGAGTGAGTGTATTGCCTTGCCCATCCTGCCAGTCTATTTTTTCCCAAGTCATACCGTCTTTGCTGCGTTGTATTTCAAAACCTGCATTGTTAGTTTCGGTAAGGGTACGCCATGTGAGTATGGCAGTTTTGTTTTCGAGGTGAGCTTGAAACTTATCCAGTTCTATGGGAAGTTCGTTTATTAATGCTGCACAATCCGGTGTAATACCGGCGTATGTCCATGCATCTTCAAATTCATATAACTCGTTTCTTGAAGCATAACATATTAGACTTGTAGCACCTTCATCTCCCTGCCAATTGAGTCCTCCAAGAATGCCTCCCCTATTGGTTCCGATGCCTTCGTAAATCTTGCCACCACCATAAGTTGTAAATACTTTTCTATCCTCCCCTAAAATCTCAACTGTATCTATTTCTACAACTATCTGGTTCATGTAGGCAGGTCCAACTAAATCTCCTAATTCTAAGTCAAAATCTATTATCAACAAATCACCATTAAATCCATACCTGTAGAATTTTGATGAGTCTTCCCTAATTAGAGTCAGAGAACTGAGTCCTTCAATCGTATCTTGTGGGGTGGTTTCTCCCCAGGGAACAATGAAATAATCGTAATCTCTAATTAATTTATGATATGTCTTGCCGTCAACTATACTGTCTCCATCAATATAGTATGTTGATAGTGCCCACCAACCATCAACAAAATCTCCCATAAATACATGCCATTTTGAAGTTGGATTTAAATAATTTTGGCTGAATACGACATTACAGCATAGTATAAATATTACAAAAAATTTCACTCTTATAATTATCGGAAAACAAAGGAAAGCTCTTTTCGACAGTTTCATATTTATATTTTTCAAAATTAAAAAAGGTATCAATGCACTTTTTCTTGCATTGATGCCTTTAAGATATTAAAAAAAAACAAAAAAAATACGTATATAACAGACTTTATTCTGAAATAATTTATAACTGATGTTGCGCAAAGTCCGAAAAAGCCGTTAGGCTTGACCGATATGGTAGCCCCAAGTTTCAACTTGGTGGAAATATTAACACAGACATTGAAGTGCCTTTAGGTACGGTGCATCCCAATATATACCGTACCTGACGGCACTCGAAGATGTCTTTCGATTTTGAACCCCAAGTTAAAACTTGGGGCTACTAAATGAGCCACGCCTATCGGCGTTTTTTGATTGTCTGCGTAACATCAGTATATAATTTACATTTTAATAATTCGTTGTAATGAAGTTGCATTATTCACTGTAATAGAAATGAAATACACACCTTGCGCTTCTCGCGAAATGTCAATCATCAAGTCATTCTCCATATCACCTTCCTGAATGATTTGTCCTGACGTATTGAGGATTTGGTAAAACCCTTCAGGAATACCTTGTACCGTGAATGCCCCGGTATTTGGGTTTGGTAAAATATTGAAATCAAATGAATTATCAGGATTTTCGACGGAAACTATCGGCAATTCACTTACCATGATACTTTGCACCGTATTGGTGATAACGGGTGGATTGAGGTCAAAGTAAATTCCTGCTGAATTGGTGATGGGCGTCTCTTCGGCAAGTCCGTTGAATGGACTGATAAAGTAATTGACATAGCCCTGACTGCCTTCTAAATTCGATGTAGAATCAGGCAAGAAAATATCTCTGAATTCAAAGGTCAAAATACGCTCATTATCATCCAAAATGGTGTTCAGGTGGTCGGCGTGACTGCTGCCTAAAACTCTAAATGTGGATAGGTCAAGGTTCGCATCCAAGGTATCGCGTATTACGACATCATAAGCGACATCATTGCCCGTATTCTGAAAACGAATGGTGTAAATGAAGTCTTCTTCAAACAGGACGTAGTCGCCTTCGCGGTTGGGGTTGACGAGTTTGTCATTCGGGTCAAAGGAGCAACGAACTTCAGGATTGTAGCGGAAACCTTCCGAGCCATCTTCTCCATTTTCATCCATAAATTCCGAGAAAGAGACAAACAACATCGTCTCTCCGATTTCAAAATCCGGTGGTCCGGGTACGGTGACTTGTACGTTTTTGATGATGGTTTGCCCCGGATATAAGTTTGTGAAATGCCAACCGTAGTAAGTCACTCCGCTTTCAACAATCGTATCCGGCTGATGGATAAATGTAAAATCGGGAATGGCGTCGTCTATGGTGAGCCACGTCGTGCCGCTTGCTATGGTAGTGCCGAGGTTTTTTGTGGTGACATCAAGGATAATCACCTCATTGCAACGCGCAGGTGGCGAGTTGATAATCGTCTGAATATGAGATATTTGTTGTGTAGGATAGATACCGAAAAAAATGGTTTCCGTTTCACCTTCTGAAAGGCTGAGGAAGTAACTCATGGAATCCGTTGTGAGTTGCCAATTTGGGTTATTCGTTTCGTCAAAAGTGACGGTATAGCTCCCCGGTTCTATGAAAAATATGCCGTCATTTTGTGTGTAGTATGAGTTACCGCACGGAGTTATCGAAACAGAAATATCGTAGTAATTTGGTTCATCATTATCTTGAATTTTATTTTGGTTAACATCATAAAAAGCACCAACCTGTATTCTGGAAATAAAATTGCAGAGATCCGCTATTTCATCAGGATTATTGCAACCGGGAGCGTTATTGAAGATTGCAGTGCTGCCCCCGTTTTCTATATGACTGCAAACAGCCGGAAAATTACAAACAGACAACATTGGATTGCCAAGAATATCTAAGGTTATTATTGTACTGTAATCAAAATTTTGCAAGCCACTCAAACTACTCAAAGCAGCATTATTCTGAATCAAAATAACGCCTTCAATTGAAATAAGATTTCCCAAACCATTGAAGTTAATCAAGCCGTCATTTTCATCAATCCAAAAATCTCCCGCTACAGAAATTAAATTTTCTAAACCATTAAAATCAATTAAATTATTATTGTCATTGACCCTTAATTGACCTCCGATTGAAGAGAGATTATTCAAACCGGTCAAGCTGTTTAAACTTTCATTGGACGAAATGGTTAAATAATTTCCAATTGAGGTCACGCCCTCTAAACCGCTTAAATTCAGCAAATTATCATTATCCGAAATATTTAAATGATTTTCAATCAAAACTACATTTTCCAAACCATTTAAGTTGGTCAAATTCGGATTATTAAGAATATGTACACCGCCAATGAAAGTAATTTGGCTCAATGGACTTAAATCCGAGATGTCAGAATCGCTATTTGTACCTATCTGTAAGACATCCGTTATCTCCGTACAATTAGGATAAAGCACTGCAAAATTATCCACATCAGCTTGTGTCTCGAAAGTAATATTTCCTTGTGGGCATTGCGCTTGCACGAGCGTAACACAACAAAGAACAGCAAAACAAAAAAGAATGACTTTTTTGAAAAAATTCATGTATAGGTGTTTAAGGAACGTGTCTTGCGCCTTAAAGTTAGGTCCACATAAATTGTCATAAAGTTAGGACTATCCTATTGAGATATAATTAACGCCGTTCTTTTCCTTGATGAAAAGAACCAAAAATCAAGGTTTGATGAATTTCTTAACGCTCGAATGTCTCAAAAAAGCTACGTTTTGCAAACTCGCTAACGCTCAAACAATGCAAAATCGTACCCACTTTTTTGAGACATTCGAGCTAAAATTCATAAGACCGTTCAAGTCGGTTATAACTTTACGTCTATTTCAAAAACCTAACTTTACGACGCAAGACAGAACGATAAAATTAAAAAAGCATCAAAACAAAATTGCTTGCTTTGATGCCTCAAAATTATTAAAAATATCTGACGCGATACCATACAGGTGATTTTCAATCCGCCATGTGACGGTGCGATTGAAATCGCCTGTACAGGAATTACATTTTAATAATCCGCCTTACAAAAGTCTCATTATCAATCGTAACAGAGATAAAATATACGCCTTGCGCCTCCCGCGAAATGTCAATCAACAGGTTGTTTTGCATATCGCCTTCTTGAATGGTTTGCCCCGATGTGTTGTGGATTTGGTAAGTGCCTTCTACAATACTTTGCACCTCAAATATGCCTATATTGGGGTTGGGAAAAACACTAATACCGGAACGAATATATTGTAGACTTACTACATCAGAATATTGAAAATCACCGTTAAAATCCACTTGTTTGAGTCGATAATAGGAAATACCGAAAAGGGGATTTTCGTCTCTGTATGCGTAGGTGTGTGGTGCAAGCGTGTTGCCTTGTCCGGCTTGCCAAGCTATTTTTTCCCAAGTTGTGCCGTATTTACTACGTTGTATTTCAAAACCTGCGTTGTTGGTTTCGGTGGCGGTGCGCCATATGAGTAAGGCAGTTTCGTTTTCGAGATGAACTTCCAACTTGTCCAGTTCTATTGGAAGTCCGCCACAGAGCTCTAATATTTCCGTTGAAGTGTTGCAATTGGGAGCGTTATCTTGTATATACGATGCACCTCCACTGTCTAAATAATTGCAAATACTTGCAACATGACAGGTAGAGAGCATGGGGTTTTCAAAAATCAATAAATCATTAAAAGAAGTCGCACTTTCTATAGAAACTATATTTTCTACACCGGATAGACTCGCTAAACTGGAATTGCGGGCAATTGACAAGACCCCAACTGAGGTTATATTTTCCAAACCGCTTAAATCAACAAGATTAGGATTATCGCCAATCTGTAGATTACCCTCAAGCGAAGTTACATTTTCTATACCGTTCAAACCGGTTAGCCCATCGTTATTACCAACTATCAAACCACCCATTGAAGTTACACTTTCCAGACCGCTTAAATCCGTCAAATTATCATTATTGATTATCGTCAAATTATGTCCAATTGAAGCCAAATTATCCATACCACTGAGACTCACTAAATTGTCGTTATATTGAATCGAAAAACCGTTTCCGACTGAATTTAAACTTCCCAAGCCGCTTAAATTCGTCAAGCCACCATTATAGGAAATCCGTAAAATGTACCCCACCGAATGTAGATTTTGTAAACCGTTTAAACTCATTAAATTATCATTACCGGTTATCTGCAAACTGGCTCCAACCGAAGTCAAATTTTCCAAACCCGTTAAATCCGTCAGGTCAGGGCTGAAAGAGATATTCAAACTCACCCCAACTGAAGTCAGATTTTGTAATTGGCTCAAATTGACCAAGTTGCCGCCCGTAATCCACAAACCGCCACCAACCGAAGTCACATTTTCCAGACCGCTTAAATCTGCCAAAACATCACTGTAAATCCTTATATCACCTACTATCGGATTTATGTTTTCTAAACCGATTAAATTGACCAAGCTTTCACCGGAAATTTCTATATTTCCTTCAACTGAAGTCAAATTATCCAGCCCGTCCAGATTAATCAAGTTATGGTTGGAATAGACATCTAAATCCCCACCAATTGCAGTCAAATCTCCCAAACCACTCAAGTCAATCAAACTGTTGTTGAAATAAATATCTAAATCTCCTGCGATTGAGGTCAAATTTGCCAAACCGTCCAAGTTCATCAGACCATCATTGCTTGCAATAATCATGTAACCTCCGACCGAAGTAATTTGACCGAGTGAGCTTACATCTACAATGTCTGTGTAGACAGGTATAATGGTTGAGACAGGTCCGTTAAACGAATAATCATAACTACCTATCAATAAGTTTCCCGGTATATCGTTACAGTTCGGATATTGTATGAAAAAATTATCTATCTCTGCTTGGGTCAACAAAACAACATCATCCGGTGGACATTGCGACCACACAACATTGACACAAAAAGTCAAAGAAAAAAAACAAAGGAATGCACTTTTAAGTAGTTTCATAGTTACGTTTTTTTTAATTAAAAAGAAAGGCATCAAAACAGGTGAGTTTGTCTTGATGCCTCTAATTTATAAAAAATATGTGAACAGTCTATGCATAATCTACATTTTAATCATTCGTCGCACAAAAGTCTCATTATCAATCGTAACAGAGATAAAATATACGCCCTGCGCTTCCCGCGAAATGTCAATCAACAAGTCGTTTTGTATATCACCTTCTTGAATGATTTGTCCTGATGTATTGAGGATTTGGTAGATGCCTTGGGGGATGCCTTCTACAGTGAATATTCCCTTATTTGGATTTGGTAAAATATTGAAATCAAATGAATTATCAGGATGTTCGACGGAAACAGTCGGCAGTTCACTCACCATAATACTTTGCGTCGTATTGGTGATAACGGGTGGATTGAGGTCAAAGTAAATGCCTGCCGAATTGGTAATAGGTGTCTCTTCCGCAAGTCCGCCGAATGGGCTGATGAGGTAGTTGACATAGCCCTGACTCGCGTCAAAATTGGACGTAGAATCGGGCAGAAAAATATCCCGGAACTCAAAGGTCAAAGTCCGCTCGTCGTCATTCAAAATGGTATTCAAGCGATTGGCATGACTGCTGCCCAACAAGCGGAAGGTAGTAAGGTCAAGATTCGCATCCAAGGTATCGCGTATGACGACATCATAAGCGACATCATTGCCCGTATTTTGAAAACGAATGGTGTAAATGAAGTCTTCTTCAAACAGCACGTAATCGCCTTCGCGGTTGGGATTGACAAGTTTGTCGTTGGGGTCGTAGGAGCAGCGGACTTCTGTTTCGTAGATGAAGGCTTGGGTACTTTGGCTACCATTTGCATCTTCAAAATCTACATATGCTTCATATACAAGCGAATCTCCAAGCATAAAATCGGGTGGACCGGGTACTTGTATATTAACCTGTTTTTCAACAGATTGCCCCGGGAATAAATCAGTGAAATACCAGCCGTAAGTATTGGTATTTGCAATTGCGGTGTCCGCCTGATGAATAAAAGTAGCAACAGGACCTTCATCATCTGCTGTCAGCCATATTGTACCGCTTGCAACGGTAGTGCCGAGATTTTTGGTATTGGCATTCAAAGTAATTATCTCGTTGCAACGTGCGGGTGGAGTATTTATACTTGCCTGAATATCAGATATTTGCTGAGACGGATAAATACCAAAAGTAATTGTGTCTGTTTCGCTTTCTTCAAGGTTCACAAAGTAACTTGCAGAATCAGTAGTTAGCTGCCAGTTAGGGTTATTTAATTCATCGAAGATTATTGAATAACTTCCCGGTTGCACATAAAATATACCATCATTTTGTACATAATATGAGTAATTATCAGGTTGTATCAGAATTGAGCTATCATAATAGTTTGCTTCATCCACATTCTGTATTTTATCCTGATTGACATCATAAAAAACATTCGTTTGTATTCTTGGTTGAGAAGAACATGCTTCTATTACCTCGTTAAGAATACAACCTGGAGCATTACTAATATACGCAAAGCCTTGAACTTCATTTAGTAAAAATTGGCAGACAGGTGGGAGGGTGCAAACAGACAACAGTGGATTAGAATTAATCTTCAAATTAGTTATCTTATAGTAAGGTATATTTTGTATACCTGTCAAACTTGCTAAATTATCATTATTGTTGATTTGTAGCTCACCATTGATCGAAGTTAAATTGGATAAACCGGCTATACTCGTCAAATTGTTATTGCTCCCAATCCTTAAATGACGACCGATTGTAGTTAAGTTAGACAAGCCATCTATATTATCTAAATTATTACAAATACCAATACTCAAATCTACCCCAATTGAAGTCAAATTCTCTAAGCCATTCAGATTTATCAAATTAACATTACTCAGAACCTCCATGCGCCAACCAATCGAACTTAAATTTTCCAAACCGTTCAATGTAATTAAATTAGCATTAGATATAATTGATAAATCTCCTTCTACCGAAGTCAAATTGACAAACTCTCCTAAATCGGACAAAAGGTCATTATCATCAATATAAAAATCACCTCCGATTAAAGTTAGACTCTCTAATCCACTTAAACTCAATAAATAATCATTTGCAAAAATATGTAAGTCACCTCCAATAAAAGTCAAGTTCTCTAAACCATTTAAGTTTTCCAAGCTGGTGCGAGAAAAAAACAGCCAATCTCCTATTGAGGTAATTTGATTCAATGGGGATAAATCAGCAATGTCAGTACTTTCAGCCCAAAAATTGTTTACACCAATTCTCAGACTACCTGTTATCTCTGTACAATTAGGGTACACAATTGCAAAACTATCCACTTGTACCTGTGTCTCCAAGACAATATCTTCTTGAGGACATTGCCCTCGCACAATACTCCCACAAAAAACAGCCAAAAACCAAAAACAAACAATTTTTTTAAAAAGAGTCATAGTAGAACATTTTTAAAAGTTAAGAAAATAGTGATATATTCGGGGTTTACATTTTAACTACTCGCCTCACAGCAGTCGCATCATCCACTGTAATGGAAATAAAATACACACCTTGCGCTTCCTGCGAAATATCAATCAATAAATCGTTTTGTAGATTACCTTCTTGAATGATTTGTCCTGATGTGTTGTGGATTTGGTAAGTGCCATTGGGGATATTTTGTATTGTAAACATTCCTTTATTTGGATTGGGTAAAACATTGAAATCAAATGAATTGTCTGGGTTTTCGATAGAAACAGTCGGTAATTCGCTCACCATAATACTCTGCACCGTATTGGTGATAACGGGTGGATTGAGGTCAAAATAAATTCCGGCTGAATTGGTGATGGGCGTCTCCTCCGCAAGTCCATCGAATGGGCTGATGAGGTAGTTGACATAGCCCTGACTCGCATCAAAATTGGACGTAGAATCGGGCAGAAAAATATCCCGGAACTCAAAGGTTAAAGTCCGCTCGTCATCATCCAAAATGGTATTCAGGCGATTGGCATGACTGCTGCCCAACAAGCGGAATGTCGATAGGTCAAGATTCACATCAAGGGTGTCGCGTATCACGACATCGTAGGCGACATCATTGCCCGTATTCTGAAAACGAATGGTGTAAATGAAGTCTTCTTCAAACAGGACGTAGTCGCCTTCGCGGTTGGGGTTGACGAGTTTGTCGTTGGGGTCGTAGGAGCAGCGGACTTCGGGATTGTAATTAAAAGCTTCTGGGGTGAAATCTCCATTAATATCTGTAAATTCCGAAAATGATATGAACGATAATTGTTCTCCTATTTCAAAATTTGGTGGACCGGGGACGAGAACTTCAATGTTTTTAGTTATAGATTGTCCTGGATATAAATCTGTAAAATACCAGCCGTAAGTGCCTGAACTCCAAACAACCGTGTCGGGTTCATCAATATAATCATAATTATAGATCAGAGCCGCATCATCCGTAGTAAGCCATATTGTGCCACTTGCAGTGGTCGTACCCAAATTTTTTGTCGTGACGTCCAATGTAATTATTTCATTACAACGTAAAGGCGGAGAATTAACAACTGTCTGAATATGAGACATTTGAAGTGTAGGATAAATACCAAAAGTGATAGTGTCAATTTCCCCCTCTTCAAGACTGAGGAAGTAGCTTGTGGAGTCTGTAGTCAATAAGGGCAAACGCATGAAATTTTAAATTTGTTTAAAAATACTATATTTATCAGTA
>JAHDEO010000272.1 GCA_020628725.1 Saprospiraceae bacterium | reverse complement strand
AAATTTTGCATAATAATTCGCCTGCTTGTTCCAACATATCCTCCGTTTTTGCAAAACAAAAACGTACCACTTTTTCATCTTTTTTACTGCTATAAAAAACAGAAATAGGAATAGCTGCTACACCGTATTCGCGAGTTAGGCGTTTGGCAAATTCGGTGTCCGGCTCATCGCTGATTTGGCTGTAATCTACGGATTGAAAATAAGTTCCCGCACACGCAATTGGTTGAAACCGTGACGTTTCAATTGCCTTCAAAAAGTAATTTCTTTTTTCTTGGAAAAATGGACTTAACGATAAGTAATTCTCGGAGTTTTTCATGTACTCTGCAAGGGCGTGTTGCATCGGGCGATTCACGGAGAACACATTGAATTGGTGGACTTTACGAAACTCATCCATCAATTTTTCAGGAGCAACGGCATAACCTAATTTCCAGCCCGTATTATGAAATGTTTTCCCAAAAGAAAAGGTCGCAATACTCCGCGCAAATAAGTCGGGAAATCGCAATACACTCTGATGTTCTGCACCATCGTATACGATATGTTCATATACCTCATCACTCAAAACAATAATATCCGTATCATCCGTAATACGCTGCAATTCCAACATATCTTCCCGTGAAAATACTGCTCCTGATGGATTATGCGGCGAGTTAATCATAATCATGCGCGTACGCGGTGTCACGAGCGATTCTAATGCAGCCCAATCCACGCGATAATTCGGCTTCGATAATTCGTAAGGAACAGGAATGCCACCACACAATTCAATCGCAGGACGATAACAATCATACGCGGGCTCAATCAAAATCACTTCGTCGCCTGTCTGCACCAATGCTGTGATGGCTGTATAAATCGCCTGTGTCGCTCCGGCGGTTATCGTGATTTCGTCGGCAGGATGTACCTGTGTGCCATACAGTCGTGCGATTTTGGCATAAATCTGTTCATTCAACTCCGGCAAACCTGCCATTGGTGCATACTGATTGTAACCATCACGCACATATTTTGCGACCAATTCCTTCAAAACCGGATCACAATCATAATTCGGAAAACCTTGTGAAAGATTGATAGCACCATATTGATTGGCAAGCGCACTCATGACTGTGAATATGGTGGTTTCGAGGTCGGGCAGTTTGGATTTTATGTTCATGTTTTGACGAATTGTCGAGTTGTCGAATTGATGAGTTGCCGTCAGAGTATTGAAATTAGGGAACACGAAGGTAATGAAACATCATGATACATCAACAACTCTACAACTCATCAATTCGCCAGCTCGTCGTAAATTTGCCTGCATTCATCGAATCTGAGTGCTATTTTTCAACCTTCGGCATCAAAAATGCTGTTATATTTGCGTCGAAGTTTTGGATATTCATTCGCAGTGACGAATTGATAAAGCAAAGTCTAAATCGAAGAGACAAGAGATTTTTTTTTCACACAAAAATAAATTCTGATTATTATGTACATGGGGTATATGATTGTAACAATGATTGCGGCTGCTATCGGTGGCTTGGTCGGAAAAGTGTTACAAAGTAAAATTAATAAATATTTGCAAGTACCGATGAGTTCGGGGCAGAGTGGAGCACAGATTGCTCAACAAATGCTTAACCATTACAACTTGCATGATGTGCGTATCGTGGAAGGACAAGGTATGTTGACCGACCACTACAATCCTCAAACAAAAACAATCAGCCTCAGCCCACCGATTTATCGCGGTACAAGTGTGGCTTCTGCGGCAGTCGCAGCACACGAATGTGGTCACGCTGTACAACACGCAGAGGCATACAGTTTCTTGCAGATGCGTTCGGCGATAGTACCGCTGGTACAGATGTCTTCAAAGGCACAGCAATTTGTATTGATGGGGGCATTTATGGGAATGGGAATGGCTCAAGGTGTTGGTGGTATTTTGATGTTGGCTTGTGTTGTTTTATTTAGTATTACTGCTTTATTTAGCTTTATTACTTTGCCTGTGGAATTTGATGCCAGTAATCGCGCATTGGCATGGCTCGACGATACGGGCGCAGTACAAGGTGAAGAGTATGACGGTGCAAAAGATGCACTAAAATGGGCGGCTATGACTTATGTAGCAGCAGCATTGTCAGCATTAATTATGGTTTTGTTTTTTGTGATGCGATATATGGGCTCGAGACGATAATAGTTAATGATTAACGATTAATGTGTAATAATTAATTTTTAATCAACTGAATTGATAGAAATACGAAAGGCGAAAATTGCAATTGCAATTTTCGCCTTTCTTTTATGATTTATTGAAATGTAAAATGAATTAGTTAAGTAAAATTTTCGCGTAGCGAAAATCAAAGATTAATCGTTATACATTAATCATTAAAAAAATCATTGTACTTTCACAAATCTAAGGGGGGCGGAACGCTCTCCATTGCTCTCGATAGCAACGAAGTATGTACCAGCAGCAAGATTGTTGGACTCCAAAGTAGCAAAATTCGCACCTTTGGTTGTAGTCACCGGAATCGCCATTTTTTGCTGACCAAATACATCAAAAACGGTGATTCGTGCATCATTTGATGCCTCACTCGTGAAGACGATATTGACGATACCGCCTTTTGTAGGGTTCGGGTATACTTCAGAAATTGCTAATTCGGTGGTATGCGTATTGAGGCGCATTTCAGGAACATTACAGGGCGTGAGGCATACTCCATTGAGTGATACATAATCTCCGGCAGTATTATAAGCGTGAAGCCCATAACCTACACCTACTCTATGCCAGAAGGGGAGTTCGTAGAGTCCGGGGGAAGTTTCGGTAAATGTTACCGTACCACTTAGAGGAGTCCCGGAGGCATCCACAGGTCCTACCGAGAAATTAAAATCTACGGTCCACGTATCACCTGCTGAACTTAGAATGCCGGCATTTTCTGCCAAATATTCTACACCATTCAACTCATAGTTGTCAGGATTGTCGCAGTTGCAGCCGTTTTCGGCAGCGATGACAGGGTCGGCAGCATTACAAGCAGGCGGTGGAATGTATACTGTCATTTTGCAAGTTGGGTCTGCTGCATCTTTGATGGTAACATTGAGGTCGCCCACATCTGATAATGCGGGTGGAGAAGTATAAGCACCTGATACACCATTGAGAATGACATCACCACTTATATTGTAAGTACCCGAAAAGCCCATACCACTTGGATTTAGCGTGAATGTAAATCGACCATCGGGTAAGCAATCATTGACTATCAAGCCCGCATCGTCAATACTACATGCATCCGGTGCAGTAGCACATGATGGAGGAGCTACGTAAAGTGTACGGCTACAAGTTGGGTCTGCTGCATCAGTTACAGCGACATTGATTAATCCTACGCTTGTGAGTGCAGGTGGTGAGGTGTAAGCACCCGTCACACCTGTGGCACTGATGTCACCACTCAAATTGTAGGTGCCGGAAAAATTAGTTCCTGTCGGTTCAAAAGTAAAAGTAAATCTGCTTCCGTCAGGCGTACAATCATGTACCAACAAGTTGAAATCATCAATACCACATGCATCCGAATTACAGTCAGGCGGAGTGATATAGACCGTCATCTGACAAAGTGGATTAGCAGCATCGCGTATCGTAACGTTGAGGTCGCCAACATTGGTGAGTGCAGGTGGGGAAGTGTAAGCGCCTGTGACATTATTCACAATAACATCGCCGCTTAAATGATAAGTACCTGAGAAACCCAGACCACTTGGATCGAGCGTAAAGATAAAGCGGTCTGCTGCGTTACAACTACCTATTTCGAGTCCCGGATCATCAATACTACATGGGTCAGAAGCACAAGCCGGTGCAGGGATAAATGCCTCATAAGTACAATTTGGATTGTTGGCATCTGTAATCGTAATATTGAGGTTGCCAACACTGGTGGAAATAGGGAATGAAGTGTACGTTCCCGTTACACCTGTGGCATTGACATCACCACTTAGATTATAAGTGCCCGAAAATCCTTCTCCACTCGGATTGAGACTGAATGTATAACGCTCTCCCGGCAAGCAATCGCCGATAAGCAGACCGTCATTATCAATACTGCAAAGAGAAGGACAAGCCTCCGGACAGTAAATGTTGAGCGACCCATAATCACCCACAGAATTGTAAACATGCAAGCCATAACCCGATACATTGGTATACCAAAAATCCAGTGCATATATACCTGCCGCAACTTCGGTGAAAGCCAAAGGACCTGTCATCGCAGTACCCGAATCATCATAAAGTCCAACTGTAAAATCCATATCTACCGTCCATGTATCACCTGCATCAGCTACGATAAGTACCGTTTCCGCAAAGAAATACACGCCGTCCAATTCATAATTATCTTCATGCTCACAATCACAATTATTGAGTGGATTCATAGCCAATGCAGCACAAGCAGGAGGTGGAATAGTTACTGTAGTACCACACGAAGGATCATTGGCATCAGTAATGACAATATTATAATCACCCTCTGTACTCAAAAGAGCCGGTGAAGTGTAAGTGCCTGTAACCCCTGATGCATTGACAGCTCCCGTCAAATTGTATGTACCGGAAAAACCCGCACCGCCCGGTGCGAGACTAAAGGTAAATCTATCATCAGAAACGCAATCATTGATCACCAAACCATCGCTCATATCGCAAGATGAATTACAGTGGTCGAAGCAAACGCCGTTGATGGAAAGATATTCGCCTGTATTACTGGATACATGGATGCCATAGCCGGAGGCTTTGAGATGCCAAAAGTCCAATTCGTAAGTGCCGGGTGAAGTTTCGGTAAATGTAATGGGACCACTCATATAAGTCCCGGAGGCGTTTGATAAGCCTACTGAATAGGTGGTGTTAACTGTCCAGGTATCACCTGCCGTTCCTTCAATGACGACAGTTTCAGCAAAATAATAACTGCTGCCTGATTCGTAATTGTCTGAATTGCCACAGTCACATCCATGTGTAGCGGATATTTCAGCTGCCATTAATGGTGAAGCTGCCATAGTCAACCATACTCCTAAGGCTAGAAGACAATGTAAGCCGTGTGTCCATATATTTTTCATGTTTCCTCTGTATTAAAACAAAAAAATATATGACTATCTCAAAATGAAAATAAAGGCAAAATTCCGTAAAATTTAACTTTACAGATTTAGGAAAAGTAACTAGCGTTAAATTGATTGATTGCCAAATTGTTATTGCGTTTTTTTCTGCTGAAAAATCTTTTTGGATGATGAAATAACAAAAACAATATGACAATTATTGGCGGCTTTGCCGCAATTAGGTAGAGGGGGAGACGCTGATAACAGTCTAAATTTTACAGAAAATCAACTTTATCTCCGATTTCGGAATATAGCCATGTATTTCATTTTGTTTGGATGAAAAAGATGTTGTGAATGAATAAAATATTAATGCGTATTTGCTACAAATTTTAATTATCAGCCCCAACAAAGTATTTTGAGAAAACATGATAATGTGACAGTATATAAGATGATTGCTAACAATTATTTATAATTTGTAAAAAACTCATTAACTGATATATTTTATATGATTTAATTTGCCATCCCCTTTAAAAACCTTGTTGATACGTTGTTTTTTTTCCTATTAAGATGTGAATGTATCTCTGAATATGAAGTTGAATTTATTTTTTGTGACAAAATAATATTATGAAATGCTCCTACAAGATTTGTTATTATCAGTGTAAGTTATCGTGTTCTTAATTCTATAATCATAATTGGACGATTCTACAATCAAAATGTTTTCCTACCTTTGTGAGAAAATTCCAAAAAACAAATCCCAAATTCCAATAAAATACAAGTTGGGTGACGTTTCATTTAGTGTAAAGTTTTGATAGTCAAATGTTAATGCTAATTTAAACTTGAGCTTGAGCTTGAACTTGAACTTTAAATGGGAAATATAGTAGCCATAGTTGGTCGTCCGAATGTCGGCAAATCCACCCTCTATAATCGTCTGATAGGGGAGCGTCAAGCTATTATTGACGATATTAGCGGCGTGACCCGCGACCGCCAATACGGACAATCGTTTTGGAACGGAAAGACATTTACAGTCGTCGATACGGGTGGTTTTGTCAAAAACTCGGATGATATTTTTGAAAAAGCCATTCGCTCGCAAGTGCAAATTGCCATTGATGAGGCATCCGTCATCATATTTCTCACGGATGTAATGACGGGCATCACCGACCTTGATGAGCAGGTTGCCAACATGCTTCGTCGTACCGATAAGCCCGTCTTGCTTGCTGTCAATAAAGTCGATAATCACGATAGAATGTTGATTGCCAATGAGTTTTGGAGCTTAGGCTTTGAGGAGACTTTTTTCTTGTCTTCTATCAATGGTGGCGGTACAGGCGAATTGTTGGATGCTGTAACGGAACACATCACGGAGATAGATCGCATAGATTCTGACCTGCCGCGCTTTGCCATTGTCGGGCAGCCCAATGTCGGCAAATCTTCTTTTGTCAATGCCTTGATAGGGGAGGAGCGCAACATTGTAACGGACATCGCAGGCACGACACGCGACGCTATACACACGCGTTACACGAAATTTGACAAAGATTTTCTATTGATAGATACGGCAGGAATCCGTAAGAAAAATAAGGTACACGAAGACCTCGAATTTTACTCCGTGATGCGTGCTATCAAGGCAATTGAAGAGGCAGATGTTTGTTTCTTAATAATTGATGCCTTGGATGGCTTGGAAGCACAAGATATGAGTATCATCAGTATTGCCCTCAAACGAAATAAGGGCTTAGTGCTGCTGATCAACAAGTGGGATGCCGTCGAAAAAGAAACCAATACAGCAAAAGAATACGAGGATAATTTGCGAAAACGTATCGCACCTTTCAATGATGTACCGATTGTATTTATGTCGGCACTCGAAAAACAACGTATCTTCAAAGCCGTCGAAGCAGGTTTGAGTGTTTTTGAGAATCGCTCTCGAAAAATTACTACATCCAAGCTCAATGATGCTCTACAAGAGGCGCTTGACCGTTATCCGCCGCCTTCTCACAAGGGGCGTTTTGCCAAAATAAAATACGTCACACAATTACCCACATACTACCCCGCATTTGCATTTTTCTGTAATAATCCAAAATACGTCAAGGATTCATACAAGCAATATATTGAAAATGTGTGGCGCAAAAAATTTGAATTCACCGGCGTACCTATCGGGATATTTTTTAGGAAGAAGTAACGAATTGATGAGTTGTAGAGTTGACGAGTTATTGAGGAATATGATAACTTATTAACTCGTCAATTCGTCAATTTGTCAATTCGTCAACTCATGTTTACAAACACACCAATAGAGGGCTTATTGCTTTTCGAGCCGCGCATTTTCGGAGATGAGCGCGGGTATTTTTACGAGAGTTTTAATAAAAATACTTTTGCAGATGCAGGTATACGCGATGAGTTTGTGCAGGATAATCAATCCAAATCGACTTACGGCGTATTGCGTGGTTTACACTATCAGACAGGCGAACATGTTCAATCAAAACTAGTGCGCGTACTTGAAGGGAAAGTGCTGGATGTGGCAGTAGATATTCGTCCCGGTTCGCCGACTTACGGGCAGCATTATTCGGTGGAATTGAGCGCGGAAAATCAATTACAGTTGTATATCCCGATTGGTTTTGCACATGGCTTTTTAGTACTAAGTGAAACAGCTACTTTCTTTTATAAATGTGATAATTTTTACAATAAAGCGAGTGAAGGCGGTATTGCTTATAATGACCCGGCTTTGAATATTGATTGGAAAATTCCAAAGGAAGACCTGATTTTATCTGAAAAAGATGTGTCCAATCCGAAATTTGGTAATCATAGGTTGATATAATTCAATCCTGAAACAATTGAACTATGAAACAATGAATACAGAAATTTTAGATGATGTTTTTGAACGCGACCCCATTCGTTTTCCGCGCGACAAACGCTATCGGGTACGGGCGTTTCGATATTTCATCTATGCATTTATTTTGGCAATGGTCTGGGCTTATCTCAAAGCATCCTATATGACCAATCACACGCCGTTTACTTCACCTACGGATGATAGAAATGCATTAATTGGTATTGCTGCGGCACGTTTGGCGCAGTTGTTTTATATTGGTTTTGGAGTGTTTTTTATTGTAAAAAGTATAATGGCGAATGAACGGAATGACGGATTTAAAATAGGAAGTATTCTCGGATTTGGCTTTTTGATTGTACAGATGATTTTTTATTGGTATAAAAATTTATAAAAGACATTATCGCATTTCATTATTTAAGCATTGTCACGAAGCGAGCCACTCAAAATTCATAAAATTCCACTCATTTCCCGAAAGCCAGCCATATACTATCGCAACCAAGGGCGGGATGAGAATTGAGATTATCATCACTGCAAAATACATCCGCGAAATCCGTGTGCGTTCCAGTAATTCAGCAATCAACGAAATCAACAAAATCGGCACACCAATCATCGGAATAATAAACGTAAGTATACTCGCCCAAAAAGGTGCAAGCAACCACAGAACCATAAAAATAGCCACTTCTACAAGAAATATCTCAAGTATCGTAATCCAGTTCATAATGCTACAATGCTGAAATGCTACAATGCGATAATGTTATTCATTGTAGCATTTCATCATTATCGCATTGTAGCATTGTTTATCAATTACCGACCACTACTTTTCCATTCGCAATGATAGGCATCACACCAAATTTCATTGGCAACCGGCGGTCATTTTTCACGTAAGTGACTTGAAGTTGGTAGTTGTTAGAAGTCTTTTCTTGTGTATTGGTATGTTCGAGAACAATTGGGTTTTTGTCAAAAGTAAAACGCATGGATTTTGCATTCGTTTCCGAATCAGGGAATTCGGGATTTGACTCGCGCAATGCCATTGACTCGCCCGTATCCATATCCACAATCGTTAATTCAAACTCTTGACCTACAAGGAGTTCTTGTTGTTCATGATATAGGCTGAATTCTACGGTTGTATAATCCCAGTTGTTCTTTTTGAGGCGTTTGATGGGTTTTTCTTTCTTATCCTTTCGGAGTGCGATTTGTTGAAAATTGACGACCGTTTTTTCGATAATATCGAGGTTATTTCGGTACAATTCTTCTTCCTCTTGCTTATCCATCAGGTCATTTACGAGCGCATCTTTTTCTGAAAGAGTTTGATAAGTTGTGGCTCGTAAATTATCCATTTCTGTGTTGATGGCTGCCCGTTGGTCTTCGAGGTCTTTTATCTTCGCAAGGTCGGCTTTCTTTGAACGGTCCAATGCCGCAATTTGCCCCTGCAAGTCTGCGATTTTTGCTTCGCGTTGTTGCATGTCCGCGCGTATGCCTTCGATGGTTTCGCGTTGGGTGTTGATGCGGAGTTTGAGGTCGCTGATTTCTTTTTCCAATCGCTGGATTTGCTTATTGAGCTTTGTTTTTTCACCTTCCAATTCCTGATTAGCTTGGGTGAGTTCTTCGGTGCGTTGGATGGCGAGTTCCTTCGAGTTGCGCTCCTTTTCTAAAGACGTTTCGAGCGTTGAAATCGTCTGTTCTTGGGTGTTGATAGTGGCGTCTTTTTTCTTGCCTTCATTCAACTGAAAAACACCCCAAATCAATGCAAGTGCCAATAAAACGAAAGCGATAATGGTGATAATTCTATTCATAAAATAATGAGTGAATGAGTGAATTTTGAATGAGTGAATAATTTTTGATTTGAGGCATTTTTGATTTTTGATTGAAATATTTCGCTAAATTAAAATTTATAAAAGTATAAATGATTTTTTTGTTAATTAATGTTTTATTTTGCTTATTTTTATTTGTAATAATTTGATAATTAATTTTTATAAAAAATAGAATCCATTAATTGTTGTTTCATATGAATCATTAACCATTAATCGTTAACCATTAATCATTAATACTTACTTTTG
>JAHDEO010000271.1 GCA_020628725.1 Saprospiraceae bacterium | reverse complement strand
GGCAATTGGAACTACGAAATGCGCGACCTCCCCAACGAAGCCCAACTCTCCCCAATCAACGACATCATCGCCCACGACTTCAATCAAGACGGAAACACTGACTTACTCACTGCCGGAAACCTATTCGGCTCAGAAGTCGAAACCACCCGCGCCTATGCGGGTATAGGCACACTCCTGTATGGAGACGGTAAAGGGAATTTCAAATCAATACCTTACACACAGTCGGGGTTTTACGCAGCAGGCGATGTTCGTCGAATAGCGTATGTGAATGGACAGATTATCGTCCTAAATAATAACGATAGACACCAACAGTTTGAGATGAGTCGTTGAGTATATGTTACTCTTCGCTCTCGTCTCTCGTTTCGCGTTTGCCGTCCACCGTTATCTCCTGACAAAGCTCCACCAATACCCCATTAGCAGTCTTAGGATGGATAAAGCAAACGAGCTTATTATCCGCACCGCGCTTGGGTGTATCGTTCAATAATCGAAACCCCTCATCGGCAAGTCGCTTCATTTCCGCCTCAATATCATCCACTGCGAAGGCGATGTGGTGTACTCCTTCGCCGCGTTTCTCAATAAACTTTGCAATCGCGCTGTCTTCACGGGTTGCTTCAAGTAATTCGACTTTATTCTCACCGACTTTAAAGAAGGAAGTATTCACGCCTTCTGTAGCCACTTCTTCTATCTTATAATGGACTTTGCCGAGTAATTTTCGGAACAGTTCATTGCTCTCTTCTAAACTCTTTACTGCGATGCCGATATGTTCTATTTTGTTCATGCTTTATTTTTACCGATTGCTAAACAATAAGTTTAAACAGCCTCTGAGGCATGGGATAAATATAAAAACAAAGATAGCAAATAAAGAGCGATTCAAGCATTGGAGACAATCAGCTAATACCATTTTGGAGCTTTATTAATCGCTGTTTAATATACTCAACAATGATTAAAAGTGAGGAATTAGTACTGATTTGGGCTTAAAAACATTAAAATTCAATCTAATTTGTGTCACGCTTATTGATTCCATGATTTTATCCGAAAACTTTCCTACATAACTTTATTCATATAGTTAAATTTTTGCTTAAATATACATGGCGATTTAATGTTATGTGGTGTAATCCTCAAGTGGTGAAATATTGTAGAATAATATCAACTGTAAAAACATTATTTATTGGTTTAATGCATGTCTACCATAAAATATTTTGCAATTCACAGAAATGCATGTTTTTGATATGCTTATTGCCTCCTATCTCGCTTTATCCAACATTTTATTATTCACTTTATTTCAATAAGGCAGCTTTTTGTGATGTCACATATGGTGTGTTGTTTATTCTTGTAAAAAATTGATAATTAGTGACTTTTGTGCTCGTCAATACTTTTGATTAACTTAGAACATATTTAAAAAAAAACAAACCAACAATCAGTCCCGATAACTATCGGAAACAGTTTTGGCAAGATATCAAAGAGAGAGTTTGTCGGGATAAATGACCGATTTGATGCGAAGCCAAGTTCATAGGATATTGGTTGTTGTATAGAGAGTTTTTAAATGTGTTATCATTTTAAATTTTAAGAAATATCATGTCAATAATTAAATTTATCGCTTTATCTCTAATTACACTCACTTTCAATTTAGCTTCTGCTACAATGACTTGTGCAGGCAACCCTGTATGTGAGTCTGTTGAGGTTTTAACTCAAGTAAAAATCTCAGATGCTATGCTGCCGCCGGGTAATGTAAACATTACTTATCCAATGAATAGCTATGTACGATATATAGCTGGTGCTCCGATGACAATTGGAGCTACTGCCGATGCAAATTTGTTGGTAAATCTTAGTTTGTATGTCAATGGAGAACTAATTATTGGTGGTGCAACAGGCACAATTACGACGAGTTACATACCACAAACTGCCGGCTTATATACCCTGTTAGTAGAAGCTACTTACACTGATGGCTCGACATCTTCCCAAACTATGACATTCAGAGTGATACCAGCTATACAAACGGGAGGTACGGGATATGTACAATTAATAAGACCATAAATTTAGACAAAAATGAACATTTACTTATAGGAAATATAAGTCAGATTTAATGTGTAAAAGGTAGAGCAGGACTTCGGTTTTGTTCTACCTTTTTTGTTTTGAGAGGATGCTTTTGTCAATAATCTATTCTTTATAGAGAAGTTAACCTGATGCTTCGACTCATAAACAATGGACAATTTTTACGTTGCTCTTTATGCCTGCACTGTGTTGGAGAACTGCTCGTTTAGCTACACCCAAGGTCGTGAACCTCCTACCTTATTCGGGCAAAAAGTAATTTTGTCAAACTTATCAATTATTTATGAATTGAAATACTATGAATGTTATGTATAATCTATACATGGTGTGCGCAAAGTTTTTAAATTTGGATTTCATGGAGATATCTGTATTATTGTTTTTTTACGAGGGGTGTTTTGTAATATTATGATAAAGTTAATAAGGTGTGATAACTATCTGAAATAGAACTTTCTGAATATATTTAAAACAATCTTAAAGGCATCTTAAATGCACGCTCAATAATCGGAAATTATACCTCAAAATGCCTACACAAAAAATATCACTAAATGTTTCTTTTTTTTAGGTAAAAAAACTATCATTGCTCATTAATACCCTCGTTAAAAAGCAAAAAGTCTAAATAAATAACCAAATGTGAGTTTAAAATGAAATCAAAAACAACTTCTCTATTTCATTTTATAGTCTCATTACGAGTAAAATATATTGTATAAATATTATTTATGCGAGTCATATTATGTAAACAGATATATTCTGTAGTTCCGATATGTGATGTTTTTGATAAGGAATGATTTTTTAGATAAATTTCGTAGGTAAAAACCGAAATTTTGCTCAGATAATGTCATGTAATTGTCAAACATCCATTCATGTACAAGGCGTGAAGTAAAAAATATAAAGAAAAAATGAGTGCGATTCACTCACCCAAAAATTTACTCATTCACTCATTAATTTTTGCGTGAAATGAAATATCAAATTATATTTTTCGGAATTTTAGTACTGATTTCAGCTTGTTCAATGGGAAGTAATGTGTCGTGGTTGGAATGGGAACAAGGAGAAAAAGCAGTAAACAAAGGCAACAAGAAGTCACTGGTTTGGGTATTCGACCCAAGTTGCCCCACCTGCAAAGAAGCTGAACAAAGAATTTTCAACACCCCTGAAGTCAATCAATATCTCAACCAACACTTTATACCCATCAAACTTTCCGGCAAGCGGAAAGAGCCAATTACGACAAAGGGAAAAACCTACATTTATCGACAAGGACTAAAAGGCTATGATGTGCATGATTTGGCACAAGCCATTACAAAGTCTAAAGACGATATCAGCTATCCGAGAATTGTATTTTTGGATGAAAATATGGACATTATTGCACCACTTAACGGTGATATTCAGCTTGACGAACTTGATTTACTACTTCATTTTGTTGCGGAAGAGCAATTCAAAAGAATGAGTATCGAAGAATATAAATTGAAATTTAACTGAAATCAAATATTACCCAAATACCAATTCAGAATATTATGAAACGAAGTATTTACCAAAAACTACTGTTAAGCCTCCTATTTGCGGCTTTCTTTATTGTGCTTGCATCAGCACAGGTGATGAATCGAAGTCAGGTTTCTCCTGAGATGATTGAAATGAAGAAAAAAGCAAAGGCTGAGGGCTTGAAGGCAATTCCTGCAGAGTGGATGCAAGAAGCGGAGCAGACAAGGCTGAAGCGCATAAGGAACAAGCGTGTAGCTGCTGCTACAACTGACGGAAATAAGCAGACGGAAAGCAACAGAAATGCTAAGCAGCTTACAACAGTATCAAAACGAAAGACACTTGAAAAAGAAAACTTACAGAAGAGAAATAGTACCGATATACGAGGTATGCGTATGACAAGAATAAAATTGCCTAACGGTAAAGTAATTGTCACCGATGCCAATAATAAAGAAATGGTACGCAAAATAATGGAAGCCAATTCAAACTAAAATGAATCCAAAAGTATATAAAATGAAAAGTAGTTATTCAAAACTTTTACGTCATGTGTTGCCTATAACAGTAGCATTTTGGTGTTTGCAAGGTACGTTAAACGCCCAATGTACCACGCCTGTCACACCGACGAATATTGTGGTGACAGAGGTCGGTCCCGGGCAAGTATCCTTAAGTTGGGATTTAGACTGTGGAGTTCGTACTGAATGTGGAGCAGATGAGTCCCTGTTTTGGTACGTAGGTTTCTACGGTCAAAACTCCCCCTCTCAAAATGGTATTCTTGGAGAATACGCTGTATCCAATGCCATTACTTGCGATGTTCCGGCAGGAGACGTAGTAGGCGCACCTATTACCAGCGGTGGCGATGTTTTTGGGGATGGTTCTGTATGTATTGACCAAAAGGGTTCTACATGTTTCTCATCAGAATTAAGCCAAAACATAGGAGGCGATATTCATACATGGAATGTCGCAGGTATGTGTTCTGCCGAAGGAGCGCAGAATTTTATATTTGACCTTTGTCCTGGACAATGCTATAATGTATTTATGTGGGAATTGGTCGTAGGTGTTCCAACTGATTATGGTTGTAACACTGTCGGGCAGAACTGTGGAATAGAAACAGCAATTGCCTGTGGTGAAATTCCTTTCATTGCTGAGTCACCCGTTTCGGATGTAGTACGTATTTGTTTGACAGGTACAAACGATCCGATAGAAGTGCCTACACTCACTATTGTAAGTGCAGAGTTGGCTAATGGCAGTGGAGCACCCGCTGTCTGTGCGACAGCAGGACAAACATTTAGTGGTGATTGGCAAGCACAGCCGGAAGATGAAGGCGATGCAACTACCTCTTGTATCGTTCAGGATATTGATACAGAAACTGCATTTGATGCAGCAACCTGCAATATTACAGATGCGGGTAGTGGTACGCAAGTTGCCGGAGGCAATGGTGGCGACACCAGTGTAGACTTTGTAGGAGCAGGAGGAAACTCTGCCAATGGCGCACTTATGCTTGGAGCAAATGTCATGGAGGTCAATTGCCGCGATGCGTTGGAAGTGGGTTTTAGTACACCTACAGGATGTAATGGAGTCAATGATTTGAATGTTTTTGGACTACCAATATGTCCGGGATATGATGATACTTTCACCGATGCCATTGTATATATATCCAATAATGGTATCCCTATCAATCCGAATGCTACCAATGCAGCATATCCCGATTGTGTAGCAGCAGGTGATGCCAATGCAGGTGATCCGGGTGAAACAGGTACGATACAATGTCAGAACGGCTCCAATACAAATGGCGTAGCTTATCCTGCAAATTGGTCGGCACAATTTGGTGCTTTCTTGAATACTGCCGATAACTGTGTATTCCCATTAGCGGGTAATCCATTTGAAGGAGGAGGCAACCCATTTAATTTTGATGGAGTAACGATGCAAGACTTTGGAGACGGAGTAATGCGTCAGGTATCTACGATATGTGTGCGTTACGAAGATCCATGTGATGGGTCTAAGTCATCTACTTGTGTCAAGTTTATCTCTGATGCTTCACCTATCACGGCAAGCGTACGTGCGTGTAATGAAACTTGTCCGGGTGCTGCTGACGGACAACTTGTAGTATATGATGTAGCCGGTGGATCTGATGACCCGAATAGTAATAGTGTATATGATGATGGCAACATGGGAGCTTATGTCCTCGACATTGTTAGTGGACCGGTCACAGGACAGGTATTCACTTATCAAGGTGGTTCTACATGGACTACGGCAGCTACTATGCCGGCTGGTGTTTATACTATTGACATATACGATTCATTAGCACCTACGGATACTTTTGGTGACGACGCAGATGATGGTACTGCGGCTTGTGGAGCAGCTTGCCCTACTCAAGTAATTGTAGAAGTATTGCCCGGACCAATTGTTACAGCAGCACCTACTGTTGTACAAGGCACTTGTGACGCACCCGGTACAGCTTCCTTATCTGTAGATAAATTAGCTATTGCTGCAAATGGGCAAGTAACATTTTCCGGTGGAGCAGGAGCACCCGGTACTGGTCCTTTATTCGGACAAACATCATCTACAGCAACTGTTTCAGGTCTAAATCCTGCACCTTGCGTTGACCAAACACAAGGTGCTACGTCAGTAGCAGAAATCTGTATTACGGGTTTAACTACGACATCAGGAGGCGATATTAGTGCTGTAGACCTATATTTGATAGACCCCAGTGGTGGTGTAGTCAATGTTGACTTTGGGACGGCATTTGGAGGGACTTTATCCGGCACAGGTCCTGTTGATATATGTTTTACAGCGGATTTAAACGGTGGATCTTTAGGTACTGTTGGAAATGACCTTAATGGTGCGTGGATTTTTGAAGGATATGATGGGTTTGGGGGAACATTGAATTATGATAATTTTGAAATTACTTTGAACGATTTAATATGCACAGAAACATTAGGTATCACAGCCTTCTGTGGCAGTGCAGGACCTGATGAAGGGGATGGTGCAGGTGCAATCACCTCAGCCGACCAAACTATCACATGGACTTCAGCCGATCCAAACGAAGCGGCAGCCGAGCCATTTACTTTCCTTACACTCGGAGGTGCAGGTGAAGAAATGCTCACATTTGATACACCTGCAGCGGTAGCGGCGGGTCTTGCCGCAGGTTCACAGGTCTGCTACGATGCCATAGCGTATGTACCGGGCAATGAATTTGATGCAGCTAATAACTTTGCGGATAATCAAGGTTTTGCAACGACTTGTTATAAAGGTATATGTTGTGAAGTGGTGAGTCAGGTATGTTTTACTATACCACCTTGTTTTGCTTGTCCGGTTGTTGCTCCGCCAACATTAGCTCCGGCTTGTAGTTGTGATAACGAAGCTGCTGCGGGTATGGTTGCAGCCGGTATGTGTGAACCTAGTATGGCAGTCTATCCCGAAACTGGTGTGGTTGATATTGCTGCAAATAACCCCGTTGTTGCTGGTGTTGATAATTACTTTTCTCAAATTACAGTACCTGCACAAACTAATGCAGATGGTACTCCATGTACTGTAGTTTCTGCTATTGCTACTGTGAATGTGGCAAATTATGCAGGGGGTGATTTATTTTTAGATATGGAGAATCAAGGACCAAATGGAGGTGTAGCCACACCTTTCGGTCCGGGAACTGTACCTGCTGGTTATATGTATGAATTTGTTGGAGGTACAGGTATTTTTGGTGGCACTACTGGTCAGGTATTGGCAGGTGATGTATTAGGAGTTTTTGTTTTTCAAAACGGACAAGGTAATGCAGGTACTGATTGGATGGCAGATGTAACAGTTGATTGGTTAATTACTTATGATTGCCCTGCACCGGATCCATCGTTTAATTTTTATGGCGATGTAACTATGGCGCCATTATTTACAGATGGTCCAAGTGCTACCGGTCAGGGAACATTTGTTCCGGCAGCGGGTATGTTAGATGCCAATGGTGTTGCTTTCGATCCGGCTGTTTGTGGAACATATACTTTCTGTTCAACGATGGTTTGTCGTTTTACAGACGATATGGGGATGGTAGTAGATTGTGAGTCTGACCCCGTATGTGCAGACTATACAGTCAATCCGGCTCCGGTAGATGTAGTACCCATTGACTTAGGAGAAATTTGTGAAGGAGATGATTCACCTATTGCTGACCTTGCGGGAGTGAATGGTGGATCCCTAGATTTTGAAATATACTCCGACCCTGCCGGAACTATGGGAGTTGCCACAGTTACAGACGGTATGTTCCCCATTCCTGATACGGCACCGGGAGCTTATGTTTATTATTATACAGGTGCACTTCCAACATGTAGTACGCCGGGATACATAGAAGACGTTAATTGTCCTTGTCCTGTCGTACCGCAACCGATATTATTAATTATCAAAGATACGCCCGAAGCAGGCATGTGTGAACCTCAGGATTTTTGTGCAGGTGATCCGAACAACGAATCAATGGGATTAGAAGCAGTTTGTGCGGCTTGTCCAGATATACCGACACTTATTGTTTGTGAAGACCCATGCGTAGTTGCACCCGATCCTTGTGCAGTCAATGTTACAATGGCACAGGAAACGGAGAGTGGTGTTGTTGCAGGAGATGTAGATTATGAAGGAGATAATACTCCGTATACAGTAGATATTCCAATACCATTTACACCTGACCCTAGCTGGCCTTCTTGCGCAACAGCAACTTTAAATATCAATGATGTTGCTTTTAGTATTGCACCTTTTGGTGGTTCATGGACAAATGAAGCATCTTTTGATATTCTTGTTGGGGGAGCTTCGGCTATCGGAGGGGTCCAAGGACCCAATCTGCCGGGTTCAGCTTCTAACAATACAGTTGTAAATAGTAATACTGGTCCAATTGCAGGTACTCCTGTTCCAGCTAGTAGTTTGACTGGCAATATTACACTTGCTGTTTTCGACAACTTTAATGATAGTGGGGTAGATGGTAATTTTGCTGCTACTATTGATTACACTATTGTAGTGGATATACCGATGGTAAGCGGCGTAGTACCAGGACCTCCTGTAGCTTCTATGGCTAATAGTATTAATTGGTACAATGATGCCGCCGGTACTACGATGATTGGTACTGGTAGCCCATTCGACCCAACAGGTCAAATGTCAGAGGAAGGACTTACTTATGATGAAAATACACCAGGAACATATACTTTCTATCATTCTTGTGAATGTGACGGTTGTGAGGGACCTCTCACAGCTTGTACTATTACGATATACGAAAATCCGACTTTCATCTGTCCGGGAAGTTTCTGTGAAGCAGATGTAGATCCGGATAATTCTTTATTAGATTTATTTGCAACACCTACTACCGGAGGTGTATGGGGCGGCACTGCCGGACCTTTTGTTAATGCAAATAATCAATTAGATCTAGCTACACTTCCTGTTGGTGTGTATGATTTGACATACTCAACAGGTGATGCTGATGATATATGCATTCAGGATGGCTGTACATTCGAGAAATTCGCTACACCTCCCGGACCAGAATGTCCGCCTATCAATGTCTGTGAAGGTGACCCACCTATGATGATTACCCCCGTAGATCCTACGGGTACTTGCGTATCATACCAATGGTATGACGCACAGACTGATGGCACTCTTTTAGCCACAGGTGCTACATTCCTGCCCATTGATACCGAACCGGGTACATATCAGTACTTCGTATCTTGTACCAACATGGATGGTTGTGAAAGTGAGCGTACAGCTTGTACTTATATCATAGCACCACGTCCACCTGCTCCTGCTGACGTAGAGCTTGAGATTTGTGCAGGGGATGACTTACCCACGGCTTTAACACTTGTTGGTAGCGCACCGGGAAGCACTTTCAATGGCTATGGTGGAGGAGTTATAGTTGAAGGCGGTGTTGCGGCATTAGACCTGACAAATGCAGGCTATGGTATAATGAATGGAACCCCGGGAGTCTATACTATAACCTATACAGAATTAATTGACAGTGGTGTGATTGTTTGTGAGAGTAGCCCTGCTGCGGTGACGGTCACTGTACTGGATAGTCCACCGACACCTCAACCGACGAACAGTGGACCAATATGTGAAGGCGAAGATGTAGAGTTAACGGTAGGAGCAGCGGCAGGTTCCACATACTTATGGACGGATGCAGCGGATATGCCTGTATCAACGGCACCGACTTTTGTAGTGACTGCTTTAACAGCGGGTTCTTATGAATACTGTGTAGTAGTGACGAATGAAGAAGGTTGTGTAAGCGAAGAAGGTTGTACAACGGTCTTAGTAAATGCAGAAGACACACCACCTGTGACGACACCTTATGACATTTGTGGTGGCGAAGTAGCAGCAGCGGGCG
>JAHDEO010000004.1:36077-48907 GCA_020628725.1 Saprospiraceae bacterium | reverse complement strand
AAAATGTTACTTTTTATCAAATGCTACCGACATTACTGCCTCTAACGAGGCATTTCAAACGTAAAAATGTTCCTTTAGGAACAAAATATTGGTAAAAAAACATCAAAAATACGTTTGGAGTGCCGTTAGGTACTCAATATTTACTACGATAAAATTTCATGCGTTTGCCCTATTTTTGTACAGAAAAGAGTAATTTTATACAATACGACACGAAAAAATATTCGCTGTATGAAAATAAAACTTGTATTACTTTTCATGGGATTGGTTTTTGTCCTTTTTGCCAATTCTCTCATGGATGATAGTATTGTTTGTGAGAAGATGGAGATTAGTTATATGTCTTTTGGAATAAGGACTTATGCTAATATTGATACAGAAGGTTTTGAAAACATTGCCCACGTTATCACCCAAATGGATAAGTATGAAATTCAAAGAATTACCCATGAATTAAATCAGGTTACAATTCCTAAAAATCAAACTTATCATCATGATACGGATGTAAGAATAAAAATTAAATGTATTTGTAAAGATTCAGAAAAGATATTTGTAATTGACCAGTCGCGAAGTTCTCTTGAGTATGATGATAAAAATTACGCTATCAAAAATACCAGACTAGTAGGAGCTATTTTCGAAGGAATTGTAAACAGTTCATTGGAGAACCAATTTTTTGAATAAAGTAATGCCACAATTCACCCTCCACCCAATCCTCCAAAAAATGCAGCAACTCTACCAACTCCCGCGTACCCGCGAGCGATTTGAAGCGTATTTATTGATGCTGCAAGGCAAAGAGAAAACGGATATGATACTCCCGATAGCGGGTTATAATCCAATGGGTGCAGACCACATTTTATCCAAATTAAATGAATTGCAAAACCTCAATGCAGAACAAATTATCCAAGAAGAATTAGAAAACATCAATGCAAATATTCACTCAAAAAAAGACCAAACCATACAAGTCGTCCTCAATCTTGCAGATGACATCGGCGGTGCATGGACAGACCGTTATACGACAGATTTTTCGAGCAAATTTGAGATTCAGGCATTCGTCAAAAGAAATTTCTGTACACCTTATTTTTGGACAAGCGAGGCATACACCCAAGAATTAATCATCCAACGAACACGAGAATATGCCTACCGCACACTACACACAATAGAAAAAGGCAAACCCACCACATTAAAAGACCATATTGAACAAGAAATCTACGTCCAACTCCATTCAAATAACACCTCAAAAATGAACGAAAATGATTTTTCCGAAATAAAAAAACACTACACAGAAAATGCTAACTCAGAAGATTATAACCTCATATTCAACTTCTTCTATGGCGATGAAGCTTCCGAATCATTAGCCTATAAAACCTACGGAATCAGGAATAATGCAGGTTGGGATTATGTGAAGTTTGTTGCACGACGCACCCCAACCCCTGAAGGAGAGTCTGCGCTCAAAGCAGGAAAAAGTGGGTAGACTCCCCTTTAGGGGCTGGGGGCGGGAGAGGGCAAAATATCCAATTATTCTTCGTAAATTCGCATCCTCAAATCCACGCCTACAATTTTCATCACATGAAATGTATATCCACAATATTATGCCTCGCATTTGCGGGAGCAACTTACGCCCAATGCTGGAACTTAGTTTTTGAAGAAGAATTTGACGGTAATTCGCTTGATTTATCCACATGGGAATATCAAACCGGTAGTGGCGGTTGGGGCAATAACGAACTCCAATATTATACCGAAGGTAATAACGTCGAAGTCTCCAACGGTACGCTCAAAATCATCGCTCAAAAATTTGGCGATGTCTACACTTCCAGTCGTATCCGCACCAAAGATAAGGCGGATTTCAAATACGGCAGGCTCGAAGCACGTATCAGAATGCCCATTGGTCAAGGCATTTGGCCCGCCTTCTGGATGATGCCTACTGATGATGTGTATGGGGGGTGGCCCCAGAGTGGCGAAATAGACATTGTAGAATATCTCGGTCATCAACCAAGCACCATTCATGGCACTTGTCACTATGGCAATGCGTATAACGATAAGGGCAGTTCGGGGAGTTCATATAGTTTGACTTCGGGTGATTTTCATACTGAATTTCACGTCTTTAGCATTGAGTGGGAAGATAATGTACTTCGTTGGTATATGGATGGTCAACTATACCACGCGATTAGCGACAGCCACCCCGATTTTGCGAATTATACTTGGCCCTTTATACACGATTTTCATTTTATTCTCAATGTAGCGGTGGGTGGCAATTGGCCCGGCTACCCTGATGCAACCACCGTTTTTCCGCAGACTATGGAAGTGGATTGGGTGCGTGTTTATCAAGGGGTATCTTCTACAGAAATATCAGGACCGACTACACTTGAACCCTACGCCGCGACACAAACCTTCTCGGTGTCGGATTTTGGAGGAGCAATTTATAGTTGGGTAGTACCGGCTGATGCTCAAATCATTAGCGGACAAGGCACATCCGAAATTGTGGTGGATTTCGGTACTTCTTCGGGCAATGTTGAATTACTTGTGGGAACATCTTGCGGCACATTTACCTATACACAGTATGTTGATATTACGCCGAATGAATTGCTCAATTATAATTTTGAGGAAGGCAGCCAATACTGGTCAACGAATCAATTCAACGGGGCTTATGCCAATTTCAATCTGAACAATACGAATCCACACGAAGGCAATACAAGCATGTGTGTAGATGTGATAAATAATGGCAATAATTTCTGGGATATACAGCTTGGACGTAATGATGTCAACCTTGTAGCGGGAGAGCATTACACCTTGAGTTTTTGGGCGAAAGCGGAAAATAACGGCAGTGATTTGGATATTTCGTTTATTCATCCGACCAATTATTCTTCCTATTTCTACACCAATATCACACTAACGAATACTTGGAAACAATATACCATCGAATTTGTCTCACCTATCACGTTGAATGTCTTAATGAATTTCGATTTGGGTGATGAAGTCGGCGAAACTTGTTTTGATAATTTTTTATTGTCAAAAACGGCGTTACTGTCGCCGCATATCACAGGTACAAGGGATTGTCTGGCATTGTGGATAAGTCCTGATGACAATATACACCACATTTCAGGCTTGTTAGACCAATATACCATTGAGATTTTAGATGCCAATGAAACAGTTATCAATACCCACTCAAATGTAGGCAACAGCTTCACCATAGATACCGACCAACTTCCGGCAGGTATGCATTTTATACGTGTGATTAATCAGAATAATAGTGCGGTATTATTGCAGCAGATGATTAAAGAGTAATGTAAAACGATTTTGTAAATCGTTACCGTAGCGTAATGCCTCCGACTTGCGTTGCGTTCGCAAACGATTTACAAAATCGTTTTACATTTTTATTTTCTCCTAAATTCAACCACAAAAGTACATCCACTGTTATATCTTTGCGACTCGAAAAATTTGCGAAGCAAAACCAAGTCACGAATCACTAATCACCAGTCACTAAAATATGAAATACGACGTAACAGTCATCGGCTCCGGTCCCGGAGGATATGTCGCGGCGATACGCTGTGCTCAATTAGGAATGAAAACCGCTATCATCGAACGTTACGACACGCTCGGTGGTACCTGTCTGAATGTAGGCTGCATCCCTTCCAAAGCCCTCTTGGATTCATCCGAACATTATCATAATGCACATAAAAATTTCGAGACACACGGTATTGGTGTTTCAGGTTTGAAATTGGATATGGAGCAGATGATAAAGCGCAAAAATGACGTGGTAGACCAGACCACAGGCGGCATCGTTTTTTTGATGAAAAAAAACAAAATTGACGTGTATCACGGACACGGTTCTTTTGTGGATAAAAATAAAATAAACATAGCCAAAAATGATGGTTCAAACGAAACGATTGAGACGGACAAAACCATCATTGCTACAGGTTCAAAGCCTATTACTCCGACAACGTTTAATTACGATAAAAAGCGTGTCATTACTTCTACTGAAGCCTTGAATATCAATAAATTACCAAAGCGAATGACCGTTATCGGCGCAGGCGTAATTGGTTTGGAATTAGGGTCAGTATTTGCGCGATTGGGCACGGAAGTCGAAGTGGTCGAATACGCTGACCGCGCTATCGCGGGTATGGACGGTGATTGTAGTAAAGAACTCACTCGATCACTCAAGAAATTGGGCGTCAAATTTCACTTCAAACATATGGTCAAAGAGGTCAAAGCCACCTCTCGAAGCACCACGCTCATCGCCGAACATCGCGACACTCAAAAGCCACTCGAAATCAAAGCAGATTACTGCCTCGTCGCCATCGGACGCCATGCTTACACTGCGAATCTTGGCTTAGAAAATGTAGGCATCAAAACCGATGATAAAGGACGCATCGAAACAGACGCACACTTACAAACCAACGTAGCAGGCATTTACGCGATTGGTGATGTCATCAAAGGCGCAATGCTTGCCCACAAAGCCGAAGAAGAAGGCGTTTTTGTAGCAGAGTCTATCGCCGGACAACATCCGCATATTGATTATAATTTGATTCCGGGAGTGGTGTATACTTGGCCCGAAGTTGCCGCAGTAGGGCAAACCGAAGAGCAACTCAAAGCCGCAGGAGTCCCGTACAAATCCGGTAAATTCCCCATGCGTGCGCTTGGACGCGCCCGTGCGAGTATGGACATAGAAGGCATGATTAAGGTATTGGCACATAAAGAAACGGACGAAGTGCTTGGTATTCACATGGTCGGACCGCGTGTGGCAGACCTTATCGCAGAGGCTGTGACGGCAATGGAATTCCGTGCATCGGCAGAAGATATTTCACGAATGAGTCATGCACACCCAACTTATGCTGAGGCGGTTAAGGAAGCTGCGCTCGCAGCTACGGGAGATAGAGCTTTGCATATTTGAGACGGTGGACGGCTTACGGTAGACGGTATGATTGCCGTAGAGAAAATTCATGAATTTTCTCTACGGCATTTTTTATGTTTTATTGTTTTTGTCCAATATTTTAAATATATTTGAAACGTCAATAAAATATTAACCGTTAAAATGATGTATTATGAAGCCTCGTTTTTTTACTACACTTTTATGTTCTTTTTTCATTTGTTTTTCCTTTTCACAAGATAATATCTACTCATTAAACGAAGAAAGCCTCAATGAAGATAATTATGTACCCATGCTGAGTGGTACAAATTGGCAGATTTTTACCTTCGAGTTTTCTATAACATATTGTACAGCCTATACTGCTGATTCTTCATATGTGTTTCCCGGAATGGATAATGCGTATCAGATTAGAAGTATGAGTTCGTCCTATCCTTCAAAATATTGGATGTTTGAGGATGTAGCAACAGAAAGAGTATGGTTTTATCGAGAAGGTGTGGGGATGACAGCACCCGAATTGATTTATGATTTTTCTCTAAATGTGGGTGATTTTGTACAAGTAACTTCAGGCGGTAACGGTGCTCCCATTACCTTAACCGTAACCGAAGTTTCTTATTATAATTCTCCTATAGGACCGCTCAAACGCCTTGTATTAGAGGACTTTCCGTGTAGAGGTCCGATAGAATGGATAGAGGGCATCGGCTGTACCGAAACGATATTTTACCCATATCTTGCTTTCTGCGACCCTATACCTTACGTTGATAAAGTATGGAAAAACAACCAACTGATTTACGATACCGGATATGAATGTTCGGATGTTTGTGCAGTATCTTACATGTCAGAAAATGAAATAAGAGATGATTATGCAAGATTGAGTTGGGGGCGGAGTCTGGCTTATGGTTGGTATGATATGATACGTTGGAGAGAAGTAGGTACACAGGAATGGGTAGAAGAAGTTGTGGATAATACTACGTATGAACTAACTGACCTCAACCCCAATGCAATGTAT
Source organism: Saprospiraceae bacterium (assembly GCA_020628725.1). Lineage (GTDB taxonomy): Bacteria > Bacteroidota > Bacteroidia > Chitinophagales > Saprospiraceae > JAHDEO01. The sequence continues at coordinate 43,046 of JAHDEO010000004.1, read as the reverse complement.
GAGTGGCAGATTGCAAAATATTGTAGCGAACCGGACTTGTATTATTCTGCCACACGTCAATTTATGACTGACCCCGTCAGTGTCACTTCGATACAAGAGGGCAATATTTCAATTTGGCATCAAAATAATATCATTCGTATTGAGCGTCCGAATGAACAACCTGCTAATTTTTTCGTGTATGATATGACCGGAAAATTAATTCATACACAGGAAATCAGACAAAATACGAGTATCGACATCAACCTGCCAAATGGTGTTTATGTCGGTTATTTTCGGGAAAAATCCGGCGAACAGTATTCGGGGAAATTTGTGGTGGCAGATTAATCTGTGTTTGCGAAAACGTAATAAAATGCGTAACTTGATAAAAATTCAATTGGAAAATGGATACAGCAACCGTCACTAACATATCAGCTTATGAAGCTGAAAGAGGAAAACCAATGCCAAGCAAAAATCACGCAATTATTCAGCGTAATCTAATGTTTATGATAACGTTAGAGTTGAAGGGTAAAATAGATGTATTACCCGAATTGAGCCTTAATATTAACGGAAAAGAACGCATCCCTGACCTTGCGGTTTATCCAACTGTCAGCTTTACACCCTTTGAAGATGAAATCAAAGTCGCACAAGCCCCGATAACGACTATTGAGATTCTTTCAGCTACCCAAAAAATCAGCGACCTGACTTCCAAGTCCAGTGAATACTTCGATTTTGGGGTTCAATCTTACTGGTTAGTTATTCCCGAATTGCGCTCTATTTATGTATTTAGTAGTAGAGACAAGCACAAAGTTTTTGCCAATGAGGATGTCTTGACGGATGCTGCACTTGGTATTGAACTGAACTTGAAAAGGGCATTTGAGGAAAAATTTAGGCTGGATTAGCATTGATGATTGCTCACAAAATATACCCTTTCTCCCGCAAGTCTGACTCGTTATTGATAGCCTGCATTGTACCATCTTTCAGTAGAAATATTTCGTCAGAAACATCCAATACATTCGTGTATTGATGGTCGGTGATTAGTATACCTTTTCGTTGTTTTATCCTTTGAATAGATGCTTTTATGATGTCCGTTTGTATAGGCATCACATGTGTAAATGGCTCATCCAGTATCGAATATTGAGACGGCGATTCGAGCACCAATAAGACTTCAATAATTCTCCTTTCGCCACCTGATAAGCTCGAAAACCTCCTGTTTAATTTATCTTTCAAGGAAGGGTAGGTGCTTGCGAAACTTTCTTTTTTAATTCCATAATAAGATAATAAAGTGCTGATTGTTAGTGATTTCGGATGAAAATCGTGTTGTGGCAGATAATTAATCAAGCCTTTCTTTTTATACAAATTTTTCATTTGCACATCATTATGACTGATGTATTTGAAATCGGGTTGTAGTTGTCCTGTGATGACTTTTAGGAAGCAAGATTTTCCGCAGCCATTCCTTCCAAGAATACCTATCACTTGATTTTTTGCAACACTCAGACTTGCGCCTCGCAGCACTTTTTTCTCTTGAAATTGGAGAAAAACACTATCTATTTTAATGTGGTGATTCATATCATCCAATTAATGACTAATGTGAGTCCTAATATCCAAATCCCCAAGTCTGTCAGCAAAGCGAAAAGCAAGACATCGCGTTCCCCCAATCTATTATTCATATAGAAAAATATTTCCTTTTCTTTTCTTTTGCGATGTATCAAAAGTGTCCCTACGCTCACTGCAAATTTGAACCATATAAATGCAGTCAGTTTATCCAATCCCGCAGTTGGCAACACGAATAGAAATGCCAATGAAATCAGCACCGACAAGAATAAATAATCCCTTGAATAGAGCAGCAATAATCTGAGATTTTTCACCGGATTTTAGTTTGGAATATTAGAAAAATAATTGACTATCAGGGCTTTTGATTGCTAATACACAATGCTTGTTTAGCCAAAAATATTCTATTTATGGCATACTTGTCTCTTGAATGATAGTGTTTAACTTTTTGGTAATAAGAATGTTATCGAAATTAATATTTGAACTACAATTTTGTAACTTTCCAAGTTTTATATGTTCCATTTTCCAATATCATCCGCACCAAATAATGCCCTTTTGGAAATTCACTCAAATCAATTTTCTGTGTAGTATTATTCGTGTTTTTTAATGTATTCTGAAAAATATTTTGACCAAATAAATTAAACACATCTACACGCATATTTTTTTCTTGCGAATGATTTTGAATGTAGAAAATACCTTCACTTGGATTGGGAAATAAAGTTATTCCGGTCAATACATCAGGCTCGTCCGTGTCGGTAGTTATCAGGCTAAATTCTAACCAATTAAAATTGAATTGAGGCGCAGTAATATACACGCGTAAGTGCCGCTGTCCGGCTTGTAAAAATGCGGGTTTTTCCGTTGTCACCCACTCCTGCCAACCACCTGTTGGTGGAAAAGTAGCTGAATGTAACACATACGCATCTCCTTCATTATTAATGGATTGTAATTGAATTCCACCCGTTTCACTTGGTGCTGCGGTGCGATATTCGATCTTATATGTACCCGTCTGCGCGACATTCACATAGTAATCCATATAATCCCCTGAGTCCAGAAAACCAACATTTTTTCCGCCGCCTGTATCAAGCGTGTTTTCCAACTCCACACCAACTTGAAAAAAGAAATCTTCTGCCTCCACGCGTCCGGGTACTGCGTGTATAACGGGTAGATTATTTTGCACTTCTTTGAAGCTAAACATCTCCAATATCGTCCCGTCAGTTGCGGAAATATCGCTACCGTTATAGTTCATCCGAATGAGGTCAGTGAATTGCAAAGTTTCCGCTACCGTAAACGTAATAATACGCGGATTCTCCGCATCCAACACCACATCTGTAATCGCAATCGGATAACCACCTACAAGAATTTCAAAATTAGCCGGAGAGGGTGGGAGAGGGGTAGCCAAGGGTTTATTTAAATATAATGCAATTGTCTGATTATCAAGTGTAATAGCAGAAAGGAACTCGGTGGCAAGGTCAGTTGTTTCGCCCGTTTTTACCAACTCAATCGTACTCAAATTATAATCTCGACCTTCTGAAATAAAGCGAAATTTCCGATTATCGGTAGTCAATACGATGTTGGGAACGGTGACGGTTTGCCAATTTTGATAACCGCCCGTATTGGGTACATAACGCAAAATCGTCACGTCACTTCCATCTACCGCGCAGCGAAAACGTCCGTCAAAACCTGCCGTTGCCAAGCGTACATTGAGGTCATAAACGCCGTTTTCTGTTACGTCAATTTCGTAATCCATCCACTCACCCAATTCGAGCCAACCGACGTTGTAACCATTCGATTGTGGGTCAATGGAAGGCTCAATATCCACACCATCATTACGGTAATTCCAACCCTTATTCCAAGCTGTAAAATTACTTGTCGAGACATGATAAGTCGCCAAATCCGTATCGAAATACGCTTCGCCCACATAGCCCATATCATAATTGACGGCATGTATCACACCCGGAATCGTATGATTTTCAAAGGGTTTTGTACCGGTTCCATTTACTTGTCGAAACATCGCATCAATGACCTCCTTTTGGTATCTGCAATTTTCGATGCGCAGATTTTCGGTGAGTTCCATGAGTGCATTTCTTGCAAAAGTCGCGCTTGGCGGCGTCCCGCCGTTGCTCCAATAATTCAGCAAAGTTTGATAGCCCGAATTATTCGTAACAGAAAGCGGTCCGGCGATGTCTTCTATTTTTTTCATGGGCCACCACGCCCAACCGATGCCCTGTTCTTCCAATAATTTTATGGCATCCCGAAACCAGACATTGGAGTTTTCGCCGCTTTCACCCAAATACAAAGGTATGTTGTATTGTCCTCTCAAATCTAAAACCCACTGAATGGAAGCCACATCATTGAACGACCAATATTTGTGCGGACTATAGACCATATTATCATCCCAGGGCGGTGTTAGTCCTGTGAAGTCATTCGCAAACCAATTGCCCTCAATAAAAATAATATGTCGGTCATCTACCTCACGAATCGCACTTGTAATTTGCTCATAAATAGAACGCAATGCTTGTCCGCCGGGTAAGTTCCAATTCGGTTCATTAATCAAATCATAGCCGGCTATCCACGGCTCGTCTGCGTATCGCTCTGCCAATCTGCGCCATAAGGCAACGCATTTATCCCGATTCAAGGAACTCTCCCACAATGAAGGTTTTGTTGGGTCATAATCGGAAATTCCTTGGTCGTAACCTTGTCCGCCGGGGGTGGCATGTAGGTCGAGGATGACGTACAGCTCGTTTTGAGCACACCATGAAATGAGGCTGTCGGTCAGCGTAAAACCCTTTGTCAGCCAAGTCTGCTCTCCTGCAATCGGCTCGTCTTCAATAGGTAAAGTGAATAGATTATAGTGCATCGGCAATCGTACCGAGTTGAAGCCCCAAGCCTTGAGCGAATCAATATCTGCCTTACGACAGTGATTTGCCAACCACGCATCATAAAATGCCTCCGTATCTTCCTCACCAATCAGTTCCTCAATTTTCGCCCTAATTTGGTGTTGTGCATTTGCAAATCCCGCCGTTTTTAACATATACCCTTCCTGCAACATCCAACCGCCCAAGCCCATACCGCGTAGAATGATGGTGTCGCCGTTTTCGTTGACGATGGCTTGTCCGTGGGTGGAGAGGTAGGATTGAGCGTGCATTTGAAATACTACGAAAGAAAAGAAAAAAATATATTTTATGCGTTGGATAGCTTTCATTTTCAATTTTTTATAAAAAAACTCGTATTGCATTTTGGAAAAAATACGATACGAGTTTTTGTCAAAAGTAGTGCAAAAAAAATTATTGAAAAACTCTAATATAATCCACATACATCCGCTGCGGAAACTCTGTCGTCGCATCAGGATTACCGGGCCAATTCCCACCTACTGCGATATTAAAAATAAAGAAAAACTCCATGTCGAATGGATAAGCTCCGTTTACATCGCCATTATCAAGTGTAAAATAGGCTTCATCATCTACGTACCAAGTAATTTCTCCCGGTTCCCAAATAATGCTGAATACATGGAATTGCTCTGAAAATTTCTCACTATTTTCTAAAGTATAGGAATTACCGTGATTGTTACTAAAACTCTGTCCTTGCGGACCCCAATGCGCCGTACCATGTACCGTACCCGGCTGATGTCCAACGAGTTCCATAATGTCAATCTCTCCACAAGCGGGCCAACCTATCGTAGAAAAATTATTCCCCAACATCCATAGTGCGGGCCAAATCCCCTGACCTTCGGGCAATATCGCGCGGATGTCCACACGTCCGTGTGTGAAGGTGCATTTATCTTGCGTAATCACTCGCGCAGAGGAATATGGTGCGCCACTAATATTCTCCTCTCGTGCTTCGATGACCAGTCTGCCATCGCTTTGAAAGGCGTTGTTCGTGCCTTCGGTGTAGTATTGCAATTCGTTATTGCCCCAACCGCTATTGCCGATTTCATGTGTCCAGCACGAAGGGTCGAGTGCGCCGCTACCGTTAAATTCATCCTGCCAAACGAGGTCGTATCCTGTATAGCTTTCGGGCGTGATGTAACCATCATCCGGCACGAAAACGTAGGTGTCGTCATTGCGAATTGTACCAAGTCCTTCCGATGAGAAAAGCGTCGCATTCACCGGATTGGAGAGGACGACTTTAAATTCTTCATCCGCCTCTTTTATCGTATCTGTGACGATATTTATTTCGATAAATGCCTCGCGTTCACCCACCGCAATCGTGAGCGTACCGTTGGCGTCCACGAAGTCAGTTCCTTTACCTGCCGTCACTTCTTCTGTATTGAAATCCACTTGAATTTCCTTATCAGCTACTACGCTCGCACTGACTTTGAAGTTGAAATTCGCCACATCATCTCCCTCAAAACTCGTAACGCTTGAGATGGAGAGTTTCGGTAATTCGGTGTTCGGGTTGGGGTCTGTACCGTCATCATTCCCACAAGTTGTCATTGTAGAGATAGCGGCGAGAGCGATGAAGAAAAGTAGTTTATTCATAGTAATGACTGCTTTAGCTGTCAAATAAAAATAATTTATGTCTAACGTAGCACGGTGCTTCCAGCCCGTGCCTTGCGTATGTTTTGTGCGTTCCCAACGTGGACACGGGCTGGAAGCACCGTGCTACGATTACGATGTACTGTTATTGCGAAGTCAAGGTAAATTTCCAGACTTGAGTACCATAATCCGCCACTAAAACCATCCTCGTGTCGTTGATACTCATGATATTATACGTGACAGACTGTTGTGGAACGAGTACATCGCTGCTCGTACCGGTTTTGTACAAACCAATCCACGCACCTTCACCAATCACCGTTAATTGATTATTGGTCACGGCAAAACTGTGTATACCCGAATCCCACGCCTGATACTGTGAGGGCCAATCGCTACTTGGGTGACAGCCCACAGCTATCGCCATATCCGCCGGATAAACATTACCGTCAGCATCCGAATCTGCCCAAAAATCACCTTTATTATCGTATTCAAATGTACCATCTTGACGGAAAATATACTCATCATCAAAGTGACAAGCTCGGTCGGTAACATCATTATCCGAATTTGCCCACCAGACATCATATACATTCGGACCAACGTGCATTGCACCCGCTTCCGGCGCCAATTTCCACGTTTTCTCCAAGCAATTTGTCAAAATTTGAAAATTACCAAAACAAGCATTTGGGTCGTCTTGTGTGACGGTTACACTCTGCGTAGCAGATGCCGAACCTCCTTTGTTAAAGGTCGTCATGGTCACATCGTAAGTTCCCATAAAGGGGAGTGTTGCCTCTACGACTGCACCCTCGCGTTGTCCTGCCGTACCTAAGTCCCAATAGGTCAGGAAAGCATCGGGTGTTGTATTCGTCAAAATAAATTCATTCGGCGTACTGCCTTGCGTGATTTCAAATGAGGGGTTTGGCGGTGCGCCAATATCGGGTTTGACATCTACTTGCGGCTCACAAGCCACACA